>DATHUL010000170.1:0-2354 GCA_035462285.1 Acidimicrobiia bacterium | reverse complement strand
GCATTCGAGCGCGACGGGTTCGACCCCGCCTACGCGGTCGACTTCTGGGACATCACCAACCGTGAGGACTGGGCGGCCTGCGAGTCGGTGATGCGGGGGGTCAAGAACCGTGGCTACCGCCCCGGCCCCCTGAGCAACTGGGAAGGGACCGTCTACCAATTCCTCAACATCATCGCCCACGCCTACCAGGGCAAGGGCCTCGTGGTGCCAGAAGTCCCCACCCGCGAGCTGAGGTAACCGCGTTCCTAATGTATGACGTCACGGATACGTGACGCGGTGCATAACGTTTTGGGTGAACCCGCGGCTCCCGGCTCGTTCTTTATGCAGGGCGTCACGGATATGTGACGCCCTGCATTAGGAATCAGGTAAGCGGCCCCACACCGCGCTTGCGCAGTTGGTCGGCGATGATGAGGCGTTGGATTTCGGAGGTGCCTTCCCAGATGCGGTCGACGCGGAGCTCGCGGTAGAAGCGCTCGGCGACGTTCTCCCGCATGAAACCGCGCCCGCCGAAGATCTGCACCGCCCGGTCGGCCACCCGGTTCGCCATCTCCGAGGCGTACAGCTTGGCCATGGAGCACTGAGCGTGCTGGACCTTGACGTCGGTCCCGGAGTCGATGGCCCGGGCCGTCTCGTAGGTCATGAGCCGGGCCGCCCACAGCTCGGTCAGGGAGTCGGCGAGCATGAACTGGATCGCCTGGTAGTCGGCGATCTTCGACCCGTACGCCTGACGCTCCTCGGCGAAGCTGGTGGCCTCGGTGATGAGACGCTCCGCCGCCCCGCAGCACCGGGCCGCGATCATCAGCCGCTCATAGCGAAACCAGGCGTGGGAGAAGCTCATCCCGTCGCCCTCGCTGCCCACCAGGTTCTCGCCCGGGACCCGGACGTCGCTGAAGCTCATCTCCCAGTGGTGATGGCTGTAGGTATGGGTGTACTCAGGGACCCGGACGCACTCGACGCCGGGGGTGTCCATGTCGACGAAGAAGAGGACATGACGCCCGGCGTTGGGGCCATCGGCCAGCTTGGCCTGGAAGAAAACGTATGAGGCGAGATTGGCCGAGGTGACGTGCCATTTGACCCCGTTGAGGATGTAGTCGTCGCCATCGCGTCGCGCCGTGGCCTCGATCCCGTCCACGTCCGATCCGGCCCGCTCCTCGGTGATGGCGTCGCACTCGTGGATGTCGCCGTCGACGGTGGGGCGGATCCACTTCTCGAGCTGGAAGTCGGTAGCCACCTCCTCGATCCAGGAAGGCCCGGTCGACACCACCCAGCCCAGGGCGTTGGTGACCCGACCGGTCTGCTCCTGGATCAGGACCTGGGCCAGCATGCTGTACCCGGGGCCGCCGAGCCGCTCCGACATGTTGATCGAGGTGAGGGCCAACTCCCGGGCCTTCTCCTTGTGCCCGTTGAGCACGTCCTCGGGGATCTCCCCCCGATTCATTTCGGCCTCCACCTCCCACGGGATCAGCTCGTCGACGAAGGCACGGGCCCGGTCCTGCAGTGCCAGCTCGGCGGTGGTGAGGAGGCTGCTCATCCCAGGTTGAGGTAGATCTGCTTCTCTTCGAGATACGACTCGATGCCCCAGGGGCCCAGCTCGCGCCCGACCCCGGAGGTCTTGTACCCGCCCCAGATCGACTCGGTCGGGGCCGGCTGGCTGTCGTTGACCCAGACCACACCGGCCTTGATCCCCCGGGCCACCTTCATCGCCCGCTTCACGTCCGAGGTCCACACCGCGGCAGCCAGCCCGTAGGTGGTGTCGTTGGCGATCCGGATCGCCTCGTCCTCGTCGGTGAACGGGATCACTGCCATCACCGGCCCGAAGATCTCCTCACGGGCGATCCTGGCGTCGTTGGCCACATCGGTGAAGATGGTGGGGGGGATGAAATAGCCGCCCGAGAGACTGGGATCCGAGGGAAGCGAGCCTTCATAGGCCATTTCGGCAGTCTCCCGGCCCGAGCCGACATAGGAGAGCACGGTCTCCTTGTGCTCGGACGAGATCAACGGTCCCATGGTGGTCTCCGGATCGAGCCCGCTGCCTACCTTGATCTGGGCCGCGTTGTCGATCATGGAGGCCACCGCGTCGTCGTAGATCGCCTTCTCCACCAGGACCCGGCTCCCCGCCGAGCAGATCTCACCGGCGTTGGCGAAGATCCCGGCGCAGGTGCCCTCGACCGCCGTGGCGAAGTCGGCGTCGGCGAAGATCAGGTTGGGAGACTTCCCCCCCAGCTCGAGCGTCACCCGCTTCAGCGTGTCGGAAGCCGATCGGGAGATGATCTTGCCAACCTCCACCGAGCCGGTGAACGAGACCTTGTCCACGGCAGGGTGGGCGACAAGTGGCGCCCCGGCCTCGGGACCGA
>DATHUL010000169.1:0-3128 GCA_035462285.1 Acidimicrobiia bacterium | reverse complement strand
GACCGAGAGCACATGGCCGCTTCGCCGGACACCGTCGTGGAGATCCCGCCTCCCGAGGTCGCGCCGGGTCAACGAAGACGCTGGGGGCTGTCCGTCATGTTGGTGGCCCTGGTGGTCGGACTGGCGGTGTTCGTCTCGGCCACCACCCCGCGTTTGCCCCCGATCGAGTGGGAGAGCCGCTTCGGCCCGGACGGATCGGTCAACCTGGACAGCCTGGTGGCCATCGGTGACGGGTTGGCGATCTTGTCCGGCATGACCGTTGACGGGGTGCTGCTCTGGTCGTGGACCGATGCCGGCTCCTGGCAGGCTCGACCGCTTCAGGGAGCCCCATCCCAACTGGCCCCGGTCGGAGACGGTCTCATCGCCTACGGGGTCCGCGGCGGCCGGATCCTGGTCCGGGACGGAGGAGGTTGGGCCGAGACCGGGGAGGCTGTGGTCTTTCCCGACGAGGTCCGCTCCCGGCAAGGATCGGGCCGTCCCAGCCTGGTCGACGCCGACGGCGGAGTCGTCGCCATGTCGCTATACGGGGACGTCTGGTGGTCGGCAGACGGTGATCAGTTCGAGCAGGTGGTGGCCGACCCTGAATGGGGACCGGGCAGCGAGGTCGAGCTCGTCTTCGACTCCGCCTGTCGCCCTCCGACCCGAACCTCCCCCGATGTGCCTCCCATGGTCGAGACCGATTCCGGTCTGGTTGCCATGGTCTCTAGCAATCCGGCCGAGCCGTTCGGGGTCTGGCCGGTGTGCGAGCCCACGGTCTGGTCCTCCGATGACGGCCGAACCTGGACCCGATCCGAAGCCACTCTCGGCGACCGGGCCTACGTGTACAACCTGGCTTGGCGTGACGGGCGATACACCGCCGTCGGCGGTTTCGGAATCGGGCTTCCCGCGGTGTGGACCTCGACCGACGGCCGGGGGTGGGAGCCGCTCGACGAGTTCACCGCCATGTCCGGGGTCGACCTGTACACCATCGAAACCGGACCGGCCGGCTGGGTGATCCTGGGTCGGGACAGCGAGGGGGCAGGATCCGTGGGCTGGACTTCCCTCGACGGGCTGTGCTGGACCTCACTTCCCCCCTTCGTGTCCGGCGGCGACACCGCGATCACCTCTGAGCACATCGTCGTCCTCGACCGCACCACCTATCCCCAGATGTGGGTCGGGACCATCACCGGCGGAAGCGGCGCCTGTTGATGCCGGCACGAAGCGGGGCACACACACTGGTCGAGTCGCTCCTCGCCGAGGGCATCGACCTCCTGTTCGGCATCCCCGGGGTTGGGACGTTGGCGGTGTACGACGCCTTCGTCGACCATCCCGAGTTGCGACACATCGAGGTCCGCCACGAGCAGTCGGCGGTGTTCATGGCCGACGGCTACGCCCGGGCTTCGGGCCGGGTCGGGGTGGCCTTCACCTCCAACGGCCCCGGCGCCCTCAACACCATCACCGCCATGGCCACCGCCCACAACGACAGCGTCCCCGTCCTCCATCTGGTCAGCGAGAACCCGCCCGAGGTGCGTCGCAAGGGTAAGGGCCATTTCCACGACATCTCCGACCAGTTCGGGATCTTCCGACCGGTGTCCGGATACGCCGCCCAGGTCGCCCTGGCCGACGAGATCCCGGCCGCGGTCAACGGCGCCTTCTTCGCCCTTCGCAACCGGCGGCCCCGCCCGGCCCTGGTCGAATTCGCCAACGAGGCATTCACCTCCGACACGTCGGCACCCATGCTTCCCGCGGCGGAGACGGTGGAGCGACCCATCGACCCGGACGCCCTGGCCCGTGCCGCCGAGGTGCTCGCAGCAGCGGAGCGACCGATGGTCTGGGCCGGAGGTGGGATCGCCACCGCCGAGGCGGCGACCGCGCTGACCGGGGTGGTGGAGCGTCTCGGCGCCCCGGTGATCACCACCCAGAAAGGCAAGGGGGCGATGTCCTGGGACCACCCGCTCCACATCGGGAACTGGGCCAATGAGCAGCCGACCCGGGACATGATCGACGAGTGTGACGTGCTGCTCGCGGTCGGCACCCGCTTCTCCTACTTCCCGACCGGAGGTTGGAGCCTTCGTCTTCCCGATCGTATCGTCCAGATCGACATCGACCCGACCGAGATCGGTCGCAACTATCGGGTCGAGGCAGGCGTGGTCGGCGAAGCCGCCCCGATCCTGGCCGCAATCGGGGACGAGCTCGATCGGCTGGGACATCGGCCTCTTCCCTGGCGGGACCAGGAGGTGGCCGACGTCCTGGCCCGGATCGGGGAGGCGGTGGGGACTCCGGTCGAGATGGAGGTGCTCGACCAGATCCGCTCCGTCCTGCCGGCGGAATCGTTGGTCTTCAACGACCCGACCACCATTGCATTCTGGGCCCGCTCCCATTGGAAGACGGATCGGCCCCGCACCTGGTTCGTCCCCTCCGGCTTCGGCACCCTCGGCTTCGCCCTCCCCGCCTCGATCGGGGCCCGGATCGCCCGACCCGACACCCCGAGCGTGGCCATCATCGGCGACGCCGGAGTGATGTTCACCATCCAGGACCTGATGACCGCGGTCGAGGAGAACGTCCCCGCCAGCGTCATGGTGTTCAACGACGAGGGGTACGGGGTGGAGCGGAGACACCAGGACCATCTCTACGGGAGGAGGAGCGGGGTGGACCTGCGCCCGCCCGACTTCGTCGCCCTGGCCCACGCCTTCGGTGCGAGAGGGATCCGGGTCGAGGATCTGAGCCAGGTCGGAGAGACCCTGGGCTCGGTGCTCGACGCCGAGGGTCCGACCCTGATCGAGATCCCCAACCGGTTCGACCATCCCGGGTACGGGTCTTTTGGCAATTACGAGAAAGGGACCAGTTGACCACGATCGACATCCACGCCCACGCCATCGTCCCCGACGCCCTGGCGGCGATGGCCTCGAGCCATCCGGACCATGGCCCGACGCTGGTCGAGGACGAGGGGCGCCGCTACCTCCGATATCCGGGACGGGAGCGTCTCGGCCCGCTCCCCGAGGCCATCTTCGAGCCGGCCATCCGGCTGGCCGACATGGATCGGCAACGGGTCGACCTCCAGGTGATCGCCATTCCCCCGCCCAACTTCCACTACCACGTGCCGACCGAGGTCGGGGCCGACTTCGCCGCCATCCAGAACGACGCCCTGA
>DATHUL010000168.1:0-7509 GCA_035462285.1 Acidimicrobiia bacterium | reverse complement strand
TGGGGTTGGCGATCTGAATTCCGTCGACCGAGACCAGGTCGCCCTCAGGGGTGACCGCCCGCAGAGACCGGTGCCGGGCGACAAGCGACCATGCGCTTGCCCATCCCTCCACCAGGAGGACATCACCGAGCAGATGCCGGGCGAGACCCTGGTCGGCCCCGGGGCCGAGACGGTCGATCAGGGCCTGCACCCCGGTGGCGGCCGCCGCCTCGGAGGCGGGCGCCGACGAGGCGCTCACCGCCGACACCACGTTCACACCACCGCCGCCTCCCGCCTTGACCGTCTCTACCGCCTCCTTCACCCGGTCGACCCCCCGGAATGCGATGGCGTCGACCCACCGACCCACTGCCGCGTCGACCGCCTTCTCCAGACCAGCCGGGATGTCGAGGAGGGAGCTCAACGTCCCCAATGCCCCTTCGGCGGTCTCGACGCTGCGCCGGGCCTGGAGATCGAATCGCCCCGCCAGTGCCGACCCCACCGCCTCGACCCTCGCCTCTGCCGCCGCCACCTCGAGTCTGGCCGCAGTGAGGCCGGTCTCCGCCGCCGACCACGTCGCCTGGTCGGCCTCCCGCTGCCGGCTCGCTCGCTGATAGACCGCCTGGAGCCCGGACAGCTCCTGGTCCATGGCTCGAATCTCGTCATTGATCCTGGAGATCTCGGCTGATTCACCACCTAGCTGGGAGTCGACCACATCGACCCGGTGCTCGATCGCCTCGACCTCTCGTTCGTCACGCAACGCCGCAGCCCGCAGAGCGGAGAGCTCGCCCCGGACCGCAGCCAGCGCACCCTCCGGCGAAAGGGCGTTCTGGGTGGCGATGGTGCGCTCTTCGTCCTCGAGTCGGCGGAATCGTGCCTCTCTGCCCTCGGCGGCGGCGGTTGCTTCTGCCTCGGCGGCGGAAACCTCCGCCAGCTCCGCATCGACCCGGGCCAACTCCGACTCGAGATCGGCTCGTCGCTCGATGCTCGCCTGTCTCCGTCCGGTGACGGCGCGGCTCCGCTCCTGGGCCACCGCCCCGAGCCGGCGCAACCGCTCGACTGTCGTCTCCAGCCTGGCCGCGGCCACGGTGTCCCGGTCCAGATCGGCGCCCACCGCCGAGGCACGCCAAGTCAGCTCCTCGACCGTCGCCAGCAATCCCTCGACCGCCTCCTCGCCGCTGCGAATCTCTGCGGAAAGCCGCTCCATCCGGTCTTCCGCCGTGACCGTCTCGGACTCGTAGGCTTTCAGGGCGACCCCGGCCAGATGGAGACGCAGGTCACGCACCTCCGATTTGAGCCCGTCGTAACGCTCGGCCGCCCGGGCCTGACGCCGCAGCGGCCTCAGCTGGCGCTCGATCTCGCCGAGCAGGTCCTGGAGCCGCAGCACGTCCTCGTCGGTTCGCTCCAGCCTTCGTTCCGCCCTCTCCTTGCGGCGGCGGTGTTTGAGTATCCCGGCCGCCTCCTCGACGACGGCTCGGTGCTCCTCGGGCGAGGCGTTGAGCACCCCGTCGACCTGGCCCTGCCCGATGATCACATGCTGATGCCGCCCCACGCCCGAGTCGCTGAGGAGCTCCTGGACGTCGAGCAGACGGCATCCGACCCCGTTTATCTCGTAGTCGGACGAACCGTCCCGATACAACCTCCTGGTCAACGCCACCTCGTCGAGGTCGAGGGGAAGCATCCGCTCGGCGTTGTCGATGACCAGGGTCGCCTCGGCCCGGTTCAGGGAGGGGCGGGTGGCGGTGCCGGCGAAGACGACATCCTCCATCTTCCCGGTCCGCAACGCCCTGGTCGATTGAGAGCCCATCACCCAGGACAGGGCATCGACCAGGTTGGACTTGCCCGAGCCATTGGGACCGACGATGACGGTGACCCCGGGCCGGAACTCGAGCCGGGTCCGATCGGCGAACGACTTGAACCCGACCAGCTTGAGAGACTTCAGATACACAGACGGCACCTGTTCGAATTCACAATGAGATCCTGGCGAATGACATGGTTGTGATTACCCGGGCAGGCTAACAGGGGCCCTCCGGTCAGTCGCCTTTCATCGGGTTGGGATGGATGAAGAAGTCGCGCAGGGTGATGTCCGGCGCCACCACATCGGACTGCACCCCTGTCACCACCGCCGTCGCCGGGCCGCCCCAGAGCCAGGCAACCAGCCGGTCCACCTCTTCTCCCCCGCCCTGGGCGAACACCTCGACCTGGCCCTCGGGTGTGTTCCGCACCCACCCGACCAGACCGAGGGAACGGGCGATCTGACGACAGCTCTGCCGAAAACCGACTTGTTGCACCTGCCCGGTGACGAGAGCATGGACCGCCTTGTCGCTCATCGCCGCCCCGGCTGGCACTTGGGGCAGAAATGGGTTGAGCGGGCCCTGACCACGATGCGTTCGATCGGGGTGGCACAACCGGCACATGGGAGCCCGTTCCGACCGTAGACCAGGAGTCTCTCCATGTTCTCGCCGGCACGCCCGTCGGGGAGGAGATAGGCCAGGTCGTCGAGACTGGTCCCCCCGTTGTCGATGGCGATGGCGAGGACGGTGCGGATGGCGGCGAGAAGCCTGTCCAGCTCCGGCTCGGTGAGCTCCCCGCCGGGGCGCATCGGGTGAATGCCGGCAATGTGCAGCGCCTCGTCGGCGTAGATGTTGCCCAAACCGGACACCACCACCTGGTCGAGGAGGAGCGCCTTGATCGGGGCGGTCCTCCTGGCCAGCCCGGCGGCCAGGTCCTCGACCGTCGGGGCAGCCACCCATGCGTCGGGACCGAGTCGGGCCAGACCGGTCTCGGCGATCTCGTCTTCGGTGAGGACGGCGACGAACCCAAAGGTCCGGGGATCGACGAACCGGACCTCGCACCCGTCGTCGAGCCTGGCCCGGAAGTGGGTGTGGGCCGGCTCCGGCTCATCGGGGTCGCCCACCGTGAATCTTCCCGACATCCCGAGATGGGCGACGAGGGTCTGGTCGTCGTCCAGGGGTGCGGTCAGGAACTTGCCTTTCCGCCCCACGCCGAGCACCGTCCTTCCCCCGAGACGGGCATCCACCTCGCCGGGCCCGCCGACGTTGTGCCTCGCAGTGCGGGGATGACTGGTCCGCACTTCGGAAAGGACCCGTCCCGTCAATGCGTCGTGGAGGTGGCGCCGGGTTGTCTCGACTTCTGGCAGCTCTGGCACAAACGGCTCCGCTTTCGAGGGTTGGTTACCGTACCCGGGCCCATGGAGATACTCCCCCGCTCATTCGGCGAGATCCTCGGTGAGGGCATGGCCATGATGGCGAAGGTGTGGCGTCGGCTCTTTGCCCCGGCTTTCTGGTCGTTCCTGCTCCTGGGCGGTCTCACCATCGGTGTCTTCGCGGTGAGCGACTCCGACGAGTTCCTCGAGCTCATCCTGAGTAACCCCGAGGCAATCGAGGAGATGACTCAGGCCGAGCTGCTGGAGCCGACGCTTCGGCTCCTCCAGGCCGTCCTGCTCGCCGCCGTGCTCCAGCTGCTCGGTACCGGGTTCGTCAACCTGACCGCCCATCGGCTCGTCGCCGCCGAGATCACCGGGAGTCCCCTGAGCACCGGCGGGGCGGTGGCCCGGGCCTTCGCTCGGCTGCTGACACTGCTCGTTGCCGGTGTCCTCGTCTTCGGCTCCGTAGTGGTGGGGCTGGTCGCCCTGGTCATCCCCGGGCTCTGGTTGGCCGGGTGTTTCACCATGGTCTCTGCCGTGATCGCCCTGGAGGAGGTAGGGCCCGTCGACGCCCTGCGACGGAGCTTCATCCTGGTGCGCGGAAGGTGGTGGCCGACAGTCGGCTTCCTGGTCCTGGTCGGTCTTCTCGGCTCGATCGCCGCCCAACTGGTGCAGATGGTGGCGCTGCCGGTCCTTGGCGCAAGCGGTGTCGGGATCGGGGCCGGGCTCGGCTTCGTCGTCCTGGTGATCGCCCAGGGCATGATCGTTGGGGCCATCGCGGTCATGACCACCCTCTGGTACGTCGATCTCAGGGCGCGGCGCGAGCCCCTGCTCAGCTCGAGCTTGCTCTGAGGGTCTCCAATGCCTGCTGGGCCGCCGCCTGCTCGGCTTCCTTCTTGGCCCGACCCGAGCCCATCCCGATCAAGACGCCGTCCACCTCCACCCTGGAGACGAAGCTCGGCTCGTGATCCGGGCCCGAGCCTTCGGTCAGGTACTCGGGTCGGCGCCCGTCCTTGGCCAGGACTTCCTGGAGCCGGGTCTTGTAGTCCTTGAGCCCGGGACGCTTCGCCCGATCGTCGATCCGGTCGCCCCAGAGCCGGAGCACGAGCCCGATGGCCGCTTCCAATCCCGAATCGAGGTAGACGGCACCGATCACCGCCTCCAGGGCGTCGGCCATGATCGAGTCCTTGTCACGTCCCCCGGTGCGATCCTCGGCAGCGGTCAGCTTGATGTGGGCGCCGAGGTCGATGCTCCGGGCGACATCGGCGAGGGTGGGCCGGCTCACCACTCCCGCCCTCACCTTGGCCAACTTGCCCTCGGCCAGTCCGGGGAAGCGGGCATAGAGGTAATCGGTGACCGCCAATTGCAGCACGGCATCACCGAGGAACTCGAGACGCTCGTTGTCCAGATTCGAGTTCTCCTCGCTGCTCACCGAGCGGTGGGTCAGGGCAAGTCCGAGCAACTCCGGGTCTTCGAACCTGTAGCCCAAGCTGCGCTCGAGGGTCATCAGGAGGCGAGTTTGCCCGCCACTCGACCGGGAAGGTCGTGTTTCGCCCCTTCGGCCGCCATGACCAGGGCGTTGGCCACGGCCACCCGACTCGAGGTCCCGTGGGCGATGACGACCACTCC
The DNA here is from genome assembly GCA_035462285.1 of Acidimicrobiia bacterium. Classification (GTDB taxonomy): domain Bacteria; phylum Actinomycetota; class Acidimicrobiia; order Spongiisociales; family ZC4RG35; genus JARDZU01. Next base: position 2,738 of record DATHUL010000168.1, on the reverse strand, counting down.
CCTGACCCCGAGAAGCTGAGCCCCGCCGTAGGTCTCGTAGTCGAGACGGTGTCTCACTTCGGCCAGTGCGGGCATGACCGACTCCTGGATCTCGGCATCCAGCGTCGAGATCGCCTCCATGGCGTATCGGACCATCACCTGGGCCGCCCCCTCCATGGTCTTGAGGAAGATGTTCCCGGTGAATCCGTCGGTGACGATGACATCCGACTTGTCCGCCGCCACGTCCCGGCCCTCGACGTTGCCCACGAATCGGATCGGGGCCCGTTCCAGCAGCTCGTATGCGGCTCGCTCCAGGTCGCGTCCCTTGCCCTTCTCCTCCCCGATCGAGAGCAGCCCGACCCGCGGGTCTCTGGTCCCGAGCAACACCTCGGATGCGGCCGACCCCATCAGGGCGAACTGGACGAGCTGTTCCGGCTTGACGTCCGGGTTTGCTCCCGAGTCGAGGACGATGGTCGGGCTGCCCGGAGTGGGGAAGATGGATGCGATCGAGGGTCGGGTCACCCCTTTCACCCTCCCGATGATGATGGCCGAGGCCGCCATGGCCGCCCCGGTGGACCCGGCCGAGACCATGCCCTCGGCCGCGCCCTCTGCGACGAGCTTGGCGGCGACGCTGATCGACGCACCGGGCTTCTCCCGCAAGGCGCGTGCCGGGTCGTCGCCCATGGCGATCACCTCCGGCGCTTCGACGATGGGGAGCCGGATGTGGTGCTTGGCCAACTCGACTTCGAGCACCGAGTGATCGCCGACGAGGACCACCTCGACCCCGCGCTCGGCTGCCTCGACCGCTCCGGCGACGGTCTCGGTCGGGGCGTTGTCGCCCCCCATCGCGTCGAGGGCGATACGGGCCAATGCTCAGCTGGCCTCGATTACCTCGCGGCCGCCGTAGGTGCCGCACTGGCGACAGGCGCGGTGGGGCAGCTTCGGCTTGCCGCACTGCTCGCAAGCGACGGCGCTGGGGCGGGCGACCTTCCACGCAGCCTTGCGTTGTCGGGTCCGCGAGCGCGACATTTTCTTCTTGGGCACCGCCATGGTGCGCTCCTTGGTCAGGAATCGAATAGATCTTTCAGGGCGGCGAAAGGTGAGTCGGGGTCCTCTCCGTGTCCGCCACAGGGTTCACTATTCAAGTCGGTTCCACACGTTGGGCAAAGTCCCAGGCAGTCTTCCTTGCACAGCGGGATCGGGGGAAGCCCCAGGGCCAGCTCGTCCCGGGCCGGCCCCGCCACGTCCACCTCGTTCTTGACGATGGCGTAACCGTCCTCGTCGGGGACGTGGCGAAAGTACTGCTCGGCTTGCACGCTCACCACCGCGTCCCACTCGGTGAGGCAACGGGTGCACACATGGTGCGCCGTGGCCGAGGCGGTGAATTCGGCCCTCACCGCGTCGATCAGGCCGACGACACGGCCGACGACGGTCATGGGGCCGTCGATAGTGGTGTCACCCAGCCTGACACTCACCGATCGGAGGCCAGACAATGGCCGTTCCTTGCCGGGCGACCCGATCAGGTCACCGACGGGGACCAGGAGCGGTCCGGTCACCGGCCCTTGTGTCATCTCAGATCGGGACGTCGGGTGGCTTGGGACGTGCCTCGTGGAGCTCGTCGCGAGCGTCCTGGATCTGATCGAGCAACTGGTTGAGGATCAGCTCCACCCGTTGCAGTTTCCGCTCGATCTCGTCCTCGGTCTCGAGACGCAGCCGCCGCGCCTCCCCTTCGGCCCGTCGCACCAGGATGTTCGCCTCTTCCACCGCCTCGGCCATGACGTTGGACTCGGAGACGAGCTCGTCGGCCTCATTGCGGGCCCGGTCGACTATCTCCCGGGCCTTCTCGTTGGTGCGGGCGATGAAGGCCTCGCGCTCCCGAACCATCCAGCGCGCGGCGCGAAGCTCGTCGGGCAGATCGGCACGGATCTTCTCGAGCAGGCCGAGGAACTGCTCCCGGTCGATCATGGCATTGCCGGAGAGCGGGACGTTCTTGGCCTCGTGCAGATAGACGATGAGATCGTCGACCATGTCCTGGAGGTCGCTCAGCTCGGCCCGATGCTCCTGCTCAACGGGCTCGGTCGCCTCCCTGACCTGGGCTTCGTGCTCGTCGGTCACGACAACCGCTCCTGAAGGGCCTTCTCGACCACACTCGGCACCAGACCGTCGATCGAGCCGCCCAGTCTCGCCACTTCTTTCACCAGCGAGGAGGAGATGAAGCTCCAATCCGACTTGGTGGCCATGAACACCGTCTCCATACCGGCCAGGTGCCGGTTCATCTGCGACATCTGCATCTCGTATTCGTAATCGTCGACGGTGCGCAGCCCTTTGACCACCACATCGGCGCCGACCTCGGCGGCGTACTCCACCAGCAGCCCGGCGAAGGAGGTTATGCGGGCCCGGTCGCCGAAAAGCTCCTCGAGGATGGAGACCCGCTCGGCGGTGGTGAAGAGCGACTCCTTGGAGGGGTTGTCCACCACCGCCACCACCACCTGGTCGAAGACCGCTATCGCCCGCTCGATCACGTCGACATGGCCGTTGGTGGGGGGATCGAAGCTCCCCGGGCACAATGCGGTGGTCATTTGGCTTCGGCTTCCTTCACGTACCTGAGGATTCTGGTATCTCCGTAGCGTCTATCGGTGGCAACCCGCCAGCCGGTGGGAATGGGCGGGGCCTCGTCGCCCTGCCGGCGGGAGAGGACCACCTCGGCGCCGTCGTCGAGGAGACGATCGAGTGAGGCGAGATCCGAGCCGAGCTCGGCG
>DATHUL010000167.1:0-4727 GCA_035462285.1 Acidimicrobiia bacterium | reverse complement strand
GATCCCGTGCTTGAGCGCCACCTCCGTGACCGTGAGCCGGGAGGTCATGATGGTGTCGGCCATGGTGAGGGCGTCGGTGGAGCGAGCGATGATCTCATGCTGACTCGGCGCCACCTCGTGATGGGAGTGCTCGATGGGGATTCCCATCTGCTCCAGGGCATTGATGGTGTCACGCCGGTAGTCCTGGGCCACGTCGAGAGGAGTCAGGTCGAAGTACCCCCCGTGATCGAGGACCTCAGGCTCGGGCCCGGAGTCACGGAAGTAGAAGAACTCGAGCTCGGGGGCGGCGTAGAAGGTGTATCCCATCTCCGAGGCCCGGCCCAGATTCCGTTTGAGGACGATCCGGGGGTCGCCGGAGAAGGGCTCGCCGTCGGGGGTGGCGATGTCACAGAACATGCGCGCGACCTGCTGCTCGGTGCGCCAGGGGAGGACCCCGAATGTGGAGGCATCGGGCCGGGCCAGCATGTCCGCCTCCTGGATGCGGGCATAGCCGTCGATCGCGGAGCCGTCGAAGGTCATCCCCTCTTCGAATGCCACCTCGAGCTCGGCCGGGCTGATCGAGACCGATTTGAGGAAACCCTGGACGTCGGTGAACCAGAGCCGGATGAACCGTATCCCGCGCTCCTCGACCGTGCGCAGCACGTATTCGGCCTGCTTGTTCATGCGATTCCCCGTCTCGGTTGCCCACACATTATGAGGTGCCCCCGCCCGGAATGGAATCCTCGCTCGGATCGCGGATGGTGATGGTGAGGCCGACCGCCAGGAGGGAGGCGGCGCCGGCCAGACCCACCACCACCGCCAGGGCGGCGGGAAGGGACCAGGCAGTGGCGGCGACTCCGACCAGCGCCGGGGCGGCCATGAAGCCGAGTCGGGTCCCGACGGTGAGGGCTGCCAGCCCCGAGCCCTCGCCGAAGGCGGGATGTGAGCCGGCCAGCTTGTACAGCACCGGAAGGGCGACCGAGATCCCGGCCCCCCAGACGGCGAAACCGACCAGGGTCGATCCGACGCTCTGCAGCCCGACGACGAAGAAGAGGGCGAGCAGCGCGACGCCGATCCCCGCATAGAGCGTCCGTGTCGCCCCGAACCTGTCGACGACATGGTCGCCGGCGAGTCGACCGGCCAGCATCCCCGCGGTGAAGACGATGGCCCCGGTCCCGGCCGTCGCCTCGCTGCTGCCGGTGACGTCGGTGAGGAAGAGGGCGCTCCAGTCGAACGGCGCCCCCTCGACGAACACCGCCAGCCCGCCGGCCAACATCAACCCGGCCGCCAGTCCTCCCTGTCGTCGGCCCTCCCGAGGTCGGGTCGGCGTTTCGGGGAGAAGACGGATGGCGGCCAGGGAGGCGGAGACGCCGAGGACGGACATCACCAGGAGCTGGGTGCCCAGCGAAACCCCGATCAGGATGGCGAGTGCGCTCAGACCGGAGCCGACCAGGGTGCCGAGGCTCCACAGACCGTGCAGCCTGGTCATCACCGACCTACCTACCGACTCCTCGACCTTGACCCCGACCGCATTCATGCCCACGTCGGCGTGGGAGTCGAGGAACCCGAGGAAGGCGAGCACCAGGGCGAGCAGCGATGCGGTCGGGACCGCTGCGATCAGGGGTAGGACCAGGTAGACGGCGAGGGCGGCCACCCCGGCCGTGCGTCGGGACCCGAACCGGCTCACCAGCACGCCGCTGATCGAGGACCCGATCAATGATCCCAGGCCGCCCAGAGCCAGGGTCAGGCCGAGGGTGTCCAGATCGAGCCCGAGACGGTCCCGGATCTCGGGAAGACGGGGCAGCCAGCTGCCCACCACCAACCCGTTGACCAAGAAGAGCAGAGCCACCCCGGCGATGGCCTTCCGTTTGCTGTTCAGTGTCGGGCTCTCAGGATCGGGTCAGCCGGCTCGTCGCCGAGTGGCCAACCATTTTCTTCGTAGCGAACGACGCTCATCCTCGGTCGTCCCACCCCAGATCCCCGCCTTCTGATTGGTCTCGAGTGCGTACTCGAGACAGTCGTAGGAGACCGCACAGTTGAGACAGATCTCACGGGCGCGCTCGATCGAGGCTGCGTCGGTGTCGCCGGTCGGGAAGAACAGCGAGTGCCGGAAGCCGGAGCAGGCGGCCCTGGTCCTCCACTCCGCGGTCAGCTCGGTGGTCAGCGGGACAGGGCCAGTGCTCACCCGGCGAGTTTGGCCGGAGCGCACCCCTTTTGCCAAGACGGGGCCGGGACCCGATTCCCGGGTCAGCTGTGGTCCCATTGACCAGGATCGTCCTGGTCGCCGCTGTACTCCTCCTTGCTGGGCTGGTCGTCATCCCGGCGAATGTGAGCACCACCGCCGGTGGGACGGTCCCGGCCCGGGGCAGGCTCGATGAACGAACCTGCCGCCCCGGCGCCGGCTCCGGCCGCTGCGTCGGAGTCGGTGCCGGGACTGCTCTCCGCGGGCTCGATGACGGCCACTCGCTCCCCCCGAGTGAAGAGGAGGGCGAGCAGCCCGATCAGGGCGAGCAGCCCGATCAGGGCCGCGATCTGGGAGACGAGTGTGGAGAGAGGGGCGGCCTCGAGGGTGACGAAGCCGAAACCGTCACAAGCTCCCCCCTCGCCCTCGATGTCTCCGCCCACCTCGAAGATGCCGGCGAGCTCGATGCCGGCATAGTCGGACACGTCCTGGATGTATCCGGAGACGTCGTCGACGTCGCCGACGTTGTCCAGGTCTCCTGACGTATTGGGCTCGACCTCCTCGTTGTCGGCCACGGTCACGGCGAAACCGCCGATGTCGACGTAGATCTCCCAGAAATGATTCATGATCGGCCCGGGTGAGGTGGCAACCCAGGACAGCCCGCCCTCAGGATCGACCAGGAAGGGGCTCCGACGACTGGTGTCTGTGACCACGGTGCTGTCCGCGTTCGAGGCCGCTTCCACGGCGCACCCCCCGTTCAATTGCCCGTTCTCGTTGATCGAGCCGAGCCCGGTCGCCCCGTAGCCGATCAGGGCGACAGCCAACACCAGGGGCACGATGGTCGAGAACGAACCGACCCTCTCCCGCCCGACTCCGCCGAGGAGGGTGCCGATCAAGGCGAGCAACCCGACCGCCCCGAACAACAACAACCTGTCTAACGGCCAGATCCCGGCTTGCTGGAGGACCACCGCGATCGCCAGCCCCAGGATCAAGCCGAGGACGAAGCCGGACCATGGTCTGGCCTCCTTCCGCACCCGGCCGGTTTCGACTGTTTCCTGCTCCGTGCCCATTCGCTCCTCCTTCCCGGGAAAATCTACGCCAGAGCCCGGTCCCGAGGTCGACATCCGATCGCGGTTCCCCGCGCGCCGGGATAGCCTCTTCCCATGCCGCGGATCCGCGCCACCTCGATCGACGAGCACAAGGCTCTCACCAGGGGCCTTCTCCTCACCGCGGCCAAGGAGCTGATTGCCGATGCCGGGACCGCCGAAGTCTCGATCGGCGAGATAGCACTCTCCGCCGGGGTGGGCCGGACCACGCTCTATGACTACTTCACCGATCGGGACGATCTGATCGCAACTCTGGTCGAGGAGGAGCTTCCCGGGGTTGTCGCCGAAATCATCACGGCGGCACCCCGGTTGGGGACGGCGGGGGAGAGATTGACCAGGCTCGCAGCGAGCACGGTCGAATTCGTGGTCAGCGACCCGGTGCTCGGCTTGATCCTCCATCGTGAGGTCGGTCGCATGGGTCTCGAGGCGCAGCAAAGGATCAGGGCCGCCCACGCCAATCTGGCCGAGGCGATGATCGGCCTCTACTTCGAAGGGGTGGAGCGGGGCGAGTTCCGGGTGATGCCACCGGAGCTGGCCGGACGGCTGATTCAGGACACGATCATGTCGGCGGCCAAGACCGTCATCTCGGTATCGGACCCGGAGCAGCGAATCGAGCCGGTGACCCGGCATCTTCGGCTCTTTCTCTTGGGTGGTTTGAGTTTTGGCCGTTAACCACGCGGCAACCCGGAACTGCTAATCAATCGGTGACACAGTGGAATCGTTCAACCCGGATCACTTTCTGAACCGCGAGCTCTCCTGGCTCGATTTCAACCGGAGAGTCCTGTCCCTGACGGCCCGAGCCGACTTTCCCCTGCTGGAGAAGGTGAAGTTCATCGCCATCTGGGCCTCCAATCTCGACGAGTTCTTCCAGGTGAGGGTGGCCGGTCTCAAAGAGCAGGTGGCCCATGGTGTCGGCTTCACCCCGCCCGACGGGCTGACCCCAAGCCAGCAACTGGCGGCGATTCGGTCCGAGGTGGATTTGCAGTACGAGGTCATCTCCAAGCACTTCCTCTCCGAGGTCGCCCCCGCCCTGGCCAACGAGGGGATCGTGTTCAGCGACTACTCGACTCTCGATCCCGAGGATCGGGACTTTCTCGATCTCCAGTTCCGTGAGCTGGTCTACCCGGTCCTCACCCCGTTGGCGGTCGACCCGTCCCATCCCTTCCCCTACATCTCCAAACTCTCGCTCAACATGGCGGTGTTCGTGAGGAACCCGGAGACCGGGTTGACCAAGTTCGCCCGGGTCAAGGTGCCCCCGATCCGGCCCCGCGTCGTCGTGCTCCCCGACCTGGAGCGTTTCGTGCCCCTCGAGCAGGTGATCGGCGCCCATATCAATGCCCTGTTCCCGGGTATGGAAGTCCTGGGCCAGAACGTGTTCCGGGTGACACGCAACGCCGACATCGAGATCGAGGAAGACGAGGGCGGGGACTTGCTCATGGCTCTCGAGTCGGAGTTGACCC
>DATHUL010000166.1:0-10072 GCA_035462285.1 Acidimicrobiia bacterium | reverse complement strand
ATGATCCTGATCTCGAAGGCGTTCAGCCCTTCGATGTCGGCGGGCTTGGGGCCACGAGGGGCGTAGACCACGAACAGCAACGAGGTGATGGTCAGCCAGCCGAACACGGCCGACCCGGTGACCAGGAAACCGAGTCTCTTTCCCAGGTTGGTGAAGTTGAACAGGTAGATCGACCCGTAGAACAACGCCACCGAGGCCAGAGTGAGGATTATCCCGGTTACGAACAGATTGGCCGAGAGCAGCGACCGGAAGAACTCACGGAAGAACATCGACACCCGCCTTCCCGTCCAAGTTGCCACTTCGCAGATACCGGGCCAACAATTCGATGTCCTCGAGGCTGAGGCTGGGACCGAATGCGGGCATCCGCCCCGAGCCGAACCCGTTGAGACCATATGAAGTCTCCGATTCGGAGCCGTTGATCAGGAACTGGACCAGCAGGTCCTCCTCGGAGGTGTCGGCGGCCTCACCGAATTGGACGGTGGGGCGACCATCCCAGAGCGCGGGTCCGAAGCCACCCGAGCCCGCCTCCTGGGTGAAGGCAGGGCCGGCGCTGTAGCCGGCGGTGTGGCAGCGGGCGCAGCTCGAGTTGTAGAGGGCGACGGCGCGTTCTGCCTCCTCGGTCGAAGCGCCCATCGCCCCGGCCACTCCCTCGATGTCGATCGAGTAGAGCTGGGCTTCCAACGCTTGCTCCAGGAAGGCCAGGCCGGCGCTCTCGTTGGCGCGCAGAGCCTCACGGTTGTTGAAGGTGACCGCAACGGTGGTGGCCAGGGACTCCAGGTTCCCGACGAAGCGATTGGCGGTGGCGAGGTCGGGCTCGCCGCCGACCGAGGCGGGATTGGTCGGGTCCAGTGTGATCGCAGTCACCTGGGTGGGGGTGGTGGCGCCGATCGCCGCCTCGACCTGGGTGCCGATCGTCGTCTCGGCGCCGGTCGACAACCCGTCGCCGTCGGGATCGGAGCCGGCAGCAATCGCCTCGGTCGCCGCAGTGAGCAACTCGGACTGGGCCGTCTCGAGGGCGGCGACCAGAGCCTCGGCGTCGTTCAGGTCTTGGACCGACTGGGGCACGTCGACGTCGGCGGCCGCGGACTGGGCGCGGATCTCCTCGAGCTCGGCTAGGGCTCCCACACTGAGACCGATCCCTTCCTCGACAGAGCCCTCCTCCAGAGCAGTCTCGATGGCCGCGATGTTGGCCAGGAGGATGGGGTCGGTCTCGGCGGCAGTCTGCAGGGTGTCGAGGGCGGCCTCGGCCAGCTCGGCGTCGGGGACCTCCGGGTCGAGACTGACCGGCTCCATGATCTGGAACCCGGCCACCGCCTGCGCCGAGATGGCGGTGAGCTCGGTCTCCGCCGAGTCGGAGAGCCCGTCGGCGTCGCTGTCCAGCCCCTGGCCTGCGTTGTCGAACACCACCCGCGCCCGCTCGGCGAGCGGGGAGATCAGGTCGAGATCGGCCTGGGCGGAGTCGATCTGGGCCACCACCTGGCGCTGGGCCAGGATCGCCGCCTCCACCGCGGCATCCCCGTTGGCCAAACGGTCCAGGGCAGCGTCGATCCCCGGTTGGACATCGGCCAGGATCTGCTCCTGGGGGACCTGAATCGTCCTCAGATAATTGACCACGTCGGTCACCTGCTAGGCGTTGAGCGGGCCGCCACCGGGGATGCCCCACGGCGGCATCGGGGTGTTGCCACGGCCGTAGGTGACCCAGTAGTTGACCTCGTCCTCTTCATACCGGTAGAAGACATCGTCGAGCGAAGGAGCGGCCCAGGACACTGTGACTCCGGACCGTTTCTCGACGTAGCTGGTGACACCGCCGGAGCCCTCGGGGCCGGGGCAGGAGAAGCAGGCGAACTCGATGACGATGTGCTCGCCACGGGAGACGGAGGCCTCCGAGAATTCGTCGACGAAGCCCTCCTGACGGCCCGGCTCACCGAGGAAGTAGAGGGGGAGGGAGACGGCGAGGAACGCGGAGAAGGCTATGGCCGCTTTCTGCCCGCCTTCCAGCCTTCGGGTCTCGATTTCCTCGTCGTCGATCCCGGGGCGAAGGTTGGGGGCGACCTCCTCGCCGCCACGGCCACGGATGGCAGAGACGAAAAGGACGCCGAGCCAGGCGATCCCGGCGACGACGGCGATGACCGTGATGATGTTGGCGGTCATGCCTCGGGGCTCGCCGCGACGGCGCTGATGCAGCTCGGGCCCTGCGGGTACTGGAAGCTCAGCTCCGGGGCGCGCGGCGTCTCGATGATGCTTCCGGTGCGGATCACGAAGTTGCCCCCCCGGTTCTCGACCACGAACCGGTCGAGGTTACGGGGGGCGGGCCCACCGAAGTACTCACCGATGGCGTTGTAACGAGACCCGTGACAGGGGCACTCGAAACCCTGCGAAGGAGCGCACCAGGGGACGCGGCAACCGAGATGGACACACCGCATATAGAGGGCCATCAGCCCGTCGGTGGCCACGCTGGCGCCCTCGAACTGCTCGGAGAGAGTGTCGGGGGCGGGAACCAGATAGGCCCGCGCCTCCGGGATGAACACCGGGAGGATGCCACCGGCGGCGGTGAACACCTGGGTGCGGAGAGCCGACACCGGGCCGGCGTCGATGTCGGCGCCGAACCCACCGGTCAGCTTGGGCCAGAAGAAGGCGAGGTAATAGATCCCCTGTGCGGCGAGAAAGGTGCCGAAGGTGGCGGCTATGGCCCGGTTGAAGAACTGGCGCCGGCTGACCCCACCCTCCTCGGGCGAGACCTCCACGATACGCTGGGCCTCGACGATCTCGACCACCGACCCGGGCTCTTCGTCCTCGGCCGGCTCCGGTTCCGGCTCCAATTCGACCTCGGTCTCGACCGGCGCCTCCACCGGGGCCGGGATGGTCAGGTCCCGGGCGGACCGGTCGGCGGCAAGCGTCTCGCCCGACACGCCTCTCATCGGATCGGGCTTCTCGGCGGTCTGAGAGCGACGGAACGCCACCGCGAACGCTCCCACCGCACCGAGGATCGCGACCGCGGCGACGGCGATCAGGGCGGCGTTGGTCAGGGTCATTCGAAATGCACCCAGTCCTTGAGGTAGTCGAAGTAGACACCGTCCGTCCACGGATAGGAGAAGTTGAAGCCGAGCCCCCGGAACAGGACACCGAAGATGGTCAAGGTGGCGGCGCCGGCCAGGAACACCGAGTAGAGGGCGATGGCGAACTTGCGGTCACTGGGGCGGGTCGAGGGGTTCTTGTCGACATAGGGCACCATCATGAACCCGATGATCCCGGTGATGGTGGGGACGGTGACCCCCGCGATCTGGGGGTCGAAGTAGGAGAGGAGCTCCTGCAGCCCGAGGAAGTACCACGGCGCCTTCGAAGGGTTCGGTGTCGCGTTGAAGTTGGCAGGGTCGAGCAGCGGCGAGTGGATGATCACCGACATGATCACCAACAGACCGGTGATGGCGAGCAGGGCGCCGAACTCCATGAGCATGAGATGGGGCCAGGTGTTGACCTTGTCGGTGGGCTCCGCCTTGACCGTCTGGATCGCCCGGGCCTTGACCACGGTGAGCAGACGCTGGGTGCGCACCCCTTCCGGTGTCCCCTTCGGGGGCACGGTGGGACGAGGGGTGACCACGGAGGCAACCTTGCCGTTTCCGGCGCCGTTGCCCTCGGGAACGGGTCGGGTCTCCACCGCGGTGGCCACCGCCGCCGCCGGCGCGGCCGCCTCCGTCTCCTCGGCCGAGTCCGGCGGGCTGGTCGCCTCCTCACTGTCCTCGATGGTCGGGGCCTCCTTGGGAGACTCGGGAGGAACCTGGGCCTCGGTGACAGCTTCGACCTCGACAGGGGGCGGAGCGGCACCCTCCGCCGGGGACTCCTCGACCGGCTCGGGCTCTGGCTCCACCGAGTCGATCGCCTCTTCGATCTCCTCGGTGCGCTCCGCCGCCTCCTCCATGTCCTCGGCCAACTCCTCTTCGGCAGTGGACTCGGCGACCGGTGTCTCCGTTGGTTCCGGCTCGGCCTGAGGTGGCGGGGTGGGCGGCACCTCGCCCTTCATCTCGGCCAGGACCTGCTCGACGGGCAGCCCCAGCGCCTTGGCCTTGGCCTCCGCCGATCTCCTCAGGAGGCTCTCTGGTATTTCGGTCACGTCGACTCCTTAGAGAGGCCCGGAGATGCCGCCGTCCTTGCGCACCCTCCAGAAGTGCACGGCAAGGAAGATCACCAGGATGAACGGCAGTGCGAGAACGTGCAGGACGTAGAAACGGAGCAGCGTGGCGGCCGACACCTCCACCCCGGCGAGCAGGGCGAACTTGACCTGGTTCCCGATCACCGGGACGAATCCGGCCATGTTGGTCCCGACCGTCACCGCCCAGAGCGCCAGCTGGTCCCAGGGGAGCAGATACCCGGAGAAGGAGAGGAGCAGGGTGAGGAAGAGGAGGATGACACCGACCACCCAGTTGAACTCGCGCGGCGGCTTGTAGGCCCCGTGGTAGAAGACCCGGCTCATGTGGAGGAAGACGGAGAGCACCATGAGGTGGGCTCCCCACCGATGCATGTTTCTGACCAGGGAGCCGAAGGCCACGTTGGTGGAGAGCGCCTCGATGTCGGCGTAGGCCGTCTCCGCCGACGGGGTGTAATAGAACATGAGGAAGATGCCGGTGATGGTGAGCAGGATGAACAGGAAGAAGCTGAGCCCACCCAGACACAACGTGTAGGACAGCTTGACCCCATGCCGCTTCACCTTCACCGGGTGGAGGTGATAGAGCACGTTGTTCATCACCACATAGGAGCGGTTCCTCGGGCTGTCGGAGTAGCCCTTCTTGAACGGTGACCCGGGGCGCAGGATCGACTCGGCGACCTGGGACCCCCAGACCTTGTCGTTGACCTCTTTGATCCTGTCCCTGAGACCGGTTCTACCGTTGCCGTTGGCCAATCCGCCTCCTACCAGCGCATTCCGTAGGCGTACCCATTCTTGAAGTCCCGCTGCCCGGTGTCCAAATCCCAGGGGCGGCGATCGAGACCGAGCTCGGCGGCCTGGGCGGCGAGCGAGCCCTCGAACTTGCCCAAGGTGATCACGTTGGTCGGGCACCGGTCGACACAGAGGGCGCATCTGGTGCACTCGTCCTCGTCGACCACGAAGAACCCCATGTTCTGCGGGTCCTGGTCGGGATGATCGACGTTGACCCCCTCTGAGATGGCGGACAGCGACAGATAGTGGATGCACTTCCAGGGGCAGATGTCGACACAGCCCTCGCACAGGATGCACTCCGACTGATCGATGTGGAGGAACTGCTTGGGGCGGAGCTTGTCGGTGAAGTAGTCGCCGTCGACCACCGCCAGCTGATAGTCGTCACGATAGGGAGGGGTCTCGTCGACGACACCCTTGGGCATCAGCCTTCTCCCCTCACCAGAGGGCGCCCGTAAGGCGACCGGGGCTCAGCCCTCTCCGCCGAGGGTGGGGCGCCTTGTCTCATCCTCTGCAGTTGGATGGCGAACACGGCGGCAGCACCGAGCATGACCAGGTGATAACCCATCGAGATCGAGTCCTTGATCGCCGCCCAGCTCACCGTGACGTCGTTGCCGAGGACGAGGAAGGCCGGGATGGTGACGGCCACTCGTTGCGAGGACCAGTCGAGATCGGTCTGGGCGAAGTTGAGCCACTCGGAGGGGACCATCCCGAAGATGATGACCAGCTCGATCCAGGTGACGAAGGCGGCGAACACGGCCCGGGCCCAGGTCATCCTCTGGTTGAGCACCCAGACCAGGAGAGCACCGACCACCAGCATCTGGGAGGCGCCGAACGAGACCAGGTAAGCCAGCCCCTTGGACAGCCATCCTCGGGGCACCCAGTCGAACTGGGCGAGGACGAGGGGGACCTCCTCCCCGTCGACGATGTGGGTCTCGGGGAAGCTGGAATAGTGGATCCAGACGACCGCGATCACGAGGGCGACCAGACCCAGGCCGAGCAGACCCCATCCGATGGTCTTGCGTCTGCTGTCGCTCAGTTCTGCCAGGCGGTACATATCTCGACTTCGGGCGCGGCGAATACCTGTTCACGTCGTTTCTACCACAACCCGTGACTGGTTAGAGAAACCTTGGGGCGAGGGGGGCGGGCTGCGATGGGTGGCTGCCGAAGGAATCCTGGAAGTAGTTATGCTCCCGCCCGTCCCGTTTCGCGACGAGGGAACCGTTGGCCGCAACCCAAACTGCAGACATCAAGGCCCTGCTCGGGGCCGACGCCGACGGGGACCGCGTCGTCTCGGCCCACTTCCTGGTCGGGGCCGTGTTCCTGGCATTGGCCGGCGCCCTCGAGCTGTTGGCCCTGTTCTCGTTGCGATTCGGCGGGCTCTCCCCGGTCGGCTACGGCCGAATGGAGTCGATGGCCAACATCACGATCATGCTCGGCTTCCTGGTGGTGAGCCTGACCGGTGGGATCTACTACGTCCTGCCCCGACTCACCGGCACCCGGCTCTGGCGGCGCGAGCTGGCCCTGACCGGTCTGCTCGCCACGTCGGGTCTGGTCCTGATCGACCTGCTTGCAGTGGTCCTCGGGCTGGGTGACGGGCGACAGCCCTTCGGTCTCCCCTGGTGGCTGCACATCCCAATGGTGGGAGCGCTCACCATCCCCTTCGCGGTCACGATGATGACGATCCGGGCTCGGGAGGAGATGCGCAGCTTTGTGACGCTCTGGTTCGTCATCGGCGGGGTCGCCTGGCTCCCTCTGCTCTATCTGGCCTACTTCGCAGGTGATCTCCCCTTCATCTCCGCGCTCGGAGAGGCCTACTCCGACCTGTTCTTCTCGGCCGGGTTCGTCACGCTGTGGGTATTCGTGGTGGGGGGCGGTCTCTTCTACTACACCGTGGTCAAAGAGCTGGAGATCCCGCTCGCCTCCCGGCAACTGGCCGCAGTCGGGTTCTGGTCGCTGGGATTCGCCGGCGCCTGGTGGGGCACGGCCCAGCTCATGTTCGGACCCGGCCCGGGATGGATCGACGGCGTCTCCGCCGCACTCGGTCTCGCCTTCCCCATCGGCGCCCTGGCCAACGCCTCCAATGTCTCGTTGACCCTTCAAGGTCATTGGGAGAGATTGAGCGACAAACCCGGCGTCGTCTCCGGTGTCATCGGTCTCTACCTGGGGGTGGCGGTGGCGATCCTGGCCAGCTTCGCCTCGTTTCCCTCGGTGGGATCGGTGACCGCCCTCACCGCATATTGGGAGGCGATCGAGTACGGCGCCCTGTTCGGGGTCGGCGTGCTGTTGGTGGCGGGCATCACCTTCGAGGCGATGCCCCGGGTGTCGGGACGAGACCTGAGCTCTCTCGACCGGCCCCGCTCCTTCAACCGATGGACCGTGATCGGCGTGGGCGGAGTGACGCTCAGCCTGGTCGCCGCAGGTCTGGTCAGCGGCTTCTCCTGGGTTGCGGGCTCCAACAGCGCCGCCTACATCGATGCCGGTGAGGGTTGGGCGGCGGGAGCGGGCGTCTCCGACGTGCTGCTGCTGGTCGCCTTCGGGTTCGGTGTCGTCGCCTTTCTCGGCCAGCTCGCCTACGCCGCCACCGTGATCGGCACCGTCACCGCCGGACGGGCGGTCCCTCAGGAGATCCTGGTTTACGGCTCGGACGACCAAGACAGGCGGGAAGCGACCGTGGCGGAGGGCGAGGATGAGTGAACTCAGCAGCGCCGCCGCCGAGGCGCTCGGGATTCCCGAGGCGCTGGTGCAACGATCGGCTGCGGCCCGGGCCGCCGAGACCGGTGCCACCGTCGACGAGGTGCTCGCCGCCTGGGCCGGAGGTGGCGACGTACCGGTCGCCAAGACGACCGAGGCGGCGCCGACCGACGTCGTTGCCGAGGAGACAGCCCCTGCTCCCGCGGCACCGGCCGATGACGTCGTTGCCCCGCCCTCTGCGCCCGAGGAGACCGAGCAACCGGCCGAGCCGGCCCGCCCTGGTCAGGTCGCCGCACCCACCACGGCCTCCGGCAAGCCGCCGGTCCTGGTCGGGGAGGCCGACAAACCGATCGGGGTCCTGGTCGGCGCGGTGGCCCTGTTCATCGCCATCTTCCTGGTCGGGCTGGTCGGGCCCGCCTTGCCCGCCGAGATCCCGGGGGCACGATCCAGCGACCTGCCCTTCAGCGAGGCGGCGCTGCGTGGCCAGCACGTCTACCGGTCGGTCGGCTGTGCCTCCTGTCACACCCAGATGGTGCGGCCGGTGGTGGCCGACGTCGATCTGGGGGCGGTCACTCTGAGTGACAGCAACCAGGTGTTGGGGACACGCCGCTTCGGTCCCGACCTGTCCAATGTCGGGGCCCGGACCACGGCCAGCCAGCTCGTGGCGGTGGTAGCCGGTCTCGGAGATCATCCTTCCCTCGCCCTCGCCGCCGAGGATCTCGACGACCTGGTGGCATATCTGCTCGAGTCGAGGACACTGGGCACTGCCGCCGAGGACGACGTCGCCGGGACCGATGGGGCCGGGGACACGCCCGGTGGAGAGGAGCCGGTCCAGCCATGAGCGAACTGAGCGCTGCCGCCGCCGCCGCCCTCGGGGTGCCCGAGGCCATCGTGGAGCGATCGGCCGCGGCCCGGGCCGCCGAGACCGGGATGAGCGTCGACGAGGTTCTCTCCGTTTGGGCCGGGGGCGGTGACCTGCCGGTGGCTGCCGCCGTCGAGGCCCCGACCGAGCCGAGCGAAGACTCGCCGGAGGCGCCACCGGCGGAACAGGAGGAGACGGCGTCTCCCGCCCCGACCGGGAGTGTTCCCGCGGCAGCGCCGGCCGCCCCCGCCGCCGCCGCCCGGCCCGGCGCCGTCACCCGGGCCCCGGTGCCGCCCGAGGTCACCGCGGCGGAGGCGGCGACCCTGCCCGAGGTGATCACGGTCCCCACCGCCGGGATCAGGGAGCGGACCAACTTCACCATCCCGCGCTGGCTGGCCGCGGTGATGCTGATCATCCCCGCCTTCGCCCTCTTCGCCCTGGGGAGCTCGGCCACCGGCGAGTGCGGTGACGGCACCGAGCTGGCGACCGATGTCATAACCGGTGACATCGTCAATTGCGACGGGACCGAATTCACCGGATCCGGTGCCGGCGGAGGCGGCGCCGACTTCATCGCCATGGGCGAGGCGATCTACAACGCCGCCCCCGGCAACTGCCAGAGCTGCCACGGGGCCAACGGCGGAGGCGCCGGGGCCATCCCGGCCCTCACCGGTGTGCTGACCACCTTCGGTGCCTGCGACGACCATGTGCGGTGGGTCGAGCTCGGGTCACCCGGGTTCCAGGCCGCGGGGGAGAGCACATACGGAGACACCAACAAGCCGATCAACGGCGGCATGCCCTCCTTCGGGAGCAGTCTCAGCGCCGAGCAACTGGCCGCGGTGACCGCCTTCGAGCGGGTCCGATTCGGAGGGGCCGACCCGGCCCAGACCCTGGTCGACTGCGGTCTGGCCGAAGGTGAAGACGAAGAGGGTGAGGACGGGGAGAGCCCTGTCCCGGGCGAGGAGGCTCCGGCCGACGGGGCGACGTCCACCACCATGGGAGCGGCCGAGGCGGCGGTGGGCCGCACTCCCTAGGCGTCCGATCAGGCACTGGCTGTCCACCTCCGCATCGATCGTCGCAGTGAGCGCGGGTCGATCCGGCCCTCGGCGATGACCACCCCGTCGGGGGCGAGCAGGACCGGGACCCGCTCTCCAAACTCTTCGAGCAGGTCGCCTTCGGTGCCGATATCGACCTCGAGCAGAGGCAGATGGCGACGTTCGACCTCCCGTGTCACCGAGGGGCGCGCCAGGTCACAGAGGTGGCATCCGGGCCGGATCAGAAATCTGAACAAAAACTCTCAACTAACCACTGTGAGTGACCGATAATGGACGTGCATGCAGGAAGGAGGGTCAACCGTTCCCCTCATACCTAGGGCACGTTCGTCCAAGGTGTGAACGGATAGCCTCCCAGCCCGCCCCACGGTACGGAACTCTCCTTCGTGTAGATGGGGCCCTCGCTTCGGCGGGGGCCCCATCACTTTCGGTCCGGGCATTTTTCCGATCCACCCCGCGTTCTGCCATCGTGGCGCAGGTGCGACCCGCCACCGCCATCGTCCTGGTGATCCTGCTGGTCATCATCGCCATCGCCGGGAT
>DATHUL010000165.1:0-2296 GCA_035462285.1 Acidimicrobiia bacterium | reverse complement strand
GTCATCTCACAGCCGGGGCAGATGTACTCCTTGCGCGCCGCATAGGCCTGCACCGGGGTGACGGTCACCCCGAGAAGATCGCCCATGCCAGCACCGCGAAGATCGCCACCAGTGCGATCACCATGGCCGCGATGTCGGCGGCGCTCTTCTCGTGATCGCGGAACGGGTTGAAACCCATGGTCTGCACGGTAACCAGGCTCCTTGCCGTCTACCGTCCTCGCAGTGAGCTGGCTCCACATCGACGACCGAGGCGCGGTCCGCTGGCTGACGATCGACCGGCCCGATCGCAAGAACGCCATCCCTTTCGAGGGATGGCCCGAGCTGGAGGCGGCACTCGCCGCGTTCCAGGCCTCCGGGCAGCGGGTGCTGGTGGTCACCGGGGCTGGCGGGGAGTTCTGTGCCGGCGCCGACCTCGATCCGGCTCGTCTCGATCGGCTCCAATCGGTCGAAGACCGTCATGCCCGGATGAAGCTGGTCGGCGCTGCCGCCATGGCGCTCCATCGGCTCACCAAGCCCACCATCGCCGCGGTCGACGGGGTGGCCGTCGGCGCCGGGATGAACCTCGCCCTCGGCTGCGACGTGGTGGTTGCCACCGAGCGTGCCCGTTTCTCGGAGATCTTCGTGAAGAGGGGGCTCACCGTCGACTTCGGCGGCTCCTGGCTCCTGCCCCGGATCGTCGGTCTGCAACGGGCCAAGGAGCTCGCCCTCTCCGGGCGGATGGTGGGGGCGGAAGAGGCGGCCAGGCTCGGTCTGGTCGCCGAGGTGGTTGCGGTCGAGACGCTGGAAGACCGGGTCACCGAGATGGCGGCGACCTTTCTCGACGGCGCCCCGCTTGCCCAGATGTTCGCCAAGCAGACGATCAACGCCTCGTTCCAGATCGGCCTGGCCGATGCCCTCTCCTGGGAGGGGGAGGCTCAGTCGGTGGCCCTGGGCACAGAGGACGCCATCGAGGGAGTACTTGCCTTCCTCGAGAAGCGAGCCCCCGAGTGGAAGGGGAAGTGACCTGCGCAGATTTCTGAGATTTCTTCCTCGACCGTCCTTTTCTGAGCTTTTCTGTCACACCCGGGTCGTACGTTGTGACCATGGAGAGGGAGAAGTTTTCCAACGATCAGGTGGATCAGGTTCTCGGTCATCTGTTCTCCGGGCTGGCGGTGTTTCATGCCGGTATCTGTGAGTGGCTGATCGAGGTGGATCGAGGTCAGCAATTCCTGGCGGATGGCTCGCCGGATCTGGTCCAGTGGGTTTCGGCCCGTTTCGGCCTCCGTCATTCCACCGCCGGCCAACTGGTCCGGGTGGCCCGCCGGCTGCAGGATCTGCCTCTTCTCCGCTCTCGGTTCGCCGAGGGTGTGTTGTCTTTGGATCAGACCGATGCCATCTCCAAGATGGCCACCCCTGATACCGAAGAGGGGTTGGTCGAGGAGTGTCTCGGTTTGTCGATGGCGGCGTTGGATCGGGCCGGTCGTCGCGCCCGACCCCCGACCGTGGAAGACGAACTGACGGTGTGGGAGCGGCGTGCCCTGTTCGTCCAGCATTCCCTGGACGGGATGGAGGGGAGGTTGACCGCTCATCTTCCCGGTCCCGAGCTGCACATGGTGGAGTCGGCGATCCGGGAGCGGGCCGACGCCATGCCCCCCAACCCCGAGACGGGGATGTTCGACCCGTATCCGGCGCGGCTGGCCGACGGTCTGGTGGACCTGGCCGCCACCAGTGGCGATGCCTCACCCGGCCCGGTTCAGCTGACCGTCCACGCCGACCTCGACGCCCTCGTCGAGGGCACAGAAACCACCGGAGTGGCCGAGATGGACGCAGGTCCGGTGATCGCCAACGAGACCGCCCGCAGGCTGGCCTGCGATTCGCTCGTGGACTGTGCCGTCTATGCCCAGGGCACCAGGGCCCTCGGCGTGGGGAGGAGGACCAGGACCATCCCGGGCTGGCTGCGACGTCAGCTCTGGCATCGTGACGGAGGCTGCCAGTTTCCCGGTTGTGGCCGGAAGAACTGGGTGCACGGTCATCACGTCCGACATTGGGCCGACGGTGGTCCAACCGATCTGGGCAATCTGATCCTGCTCTGCGGCTATCACCACCGCTTCCTACACGAGCACGGATGGGGCATCCGGGCCCAGCCCGACCGAACCCCGGCTTTCACTAGACCGGACGGGCGGGAGTACCCCCCGCAACGTCCCAGGCTCGACCCGAGACTGCGCCAACTGGTCGGGCTCCGAACCTAGGGGCCTCCGCCCCCCACCCCGCTACGTCTCTCCGATGTCCTCGTTCCACAGATCGGGCCGGGTCTCTA
>DATHUL010000164.1:0-6009 GCA_035462285.1 Acidimicrobiia bacterium | reverse complement strand
TGGAGGCGAGCGCGGAGCGCACCTCCGAGCGAACGTGATCGTTCGGGTCGTCGAGACGTCGCCGGCCGTCGGCGTCCTCGATGCCGAGCCAGTTGGGCCCGATGACCACCAATGAGACGTCACTGCCTGCGATGGCCCGATCGACCTGGTCGACGAAGTCGGTCCCGACCGCGATCGTCGCCACATCCATGAAGACGTTGCGAGGACCGAGCCGGCTGACGAGAGCATCATGAAGACGCCCGGCCCGCCCCGCAGTGTCATCTCTGCGGTAGCTGAGGAAGACCCTCAAACCATCTCCTCGTTCTCAGACCGAGTGCATCAGGAGCAAGGCTGCGGTGACACCATCGATCTTCCCGGTCTTGGCAAGTCCGAAGGCCTCCTGAAAACGACCCACCCAGTCGGCGGTCTCGGAGCCGAATTTGCCGTCGGCGCCGTCCTTGGGCAGGGCCTCCGGGTTCCAAGCGAGCAGACACTCCTGGAACCGCTTCACCGCCGGGCCACCACTCTCTTTCGACAACACCATCTCG
Source organism: Acidimicrobiia bacterium (assembly GCA_035462285.1). Lineage (GTDB taxonomy): Bacteria > Actinomycetota > Acidimicrobiia > Spongiisociales > ZC4RG35 > JARDZU01. The sequence goes on along the minus strand of DATHUL010000164.1, from coordinate 5,482 downwards.
TCCTCCTCCACATCATTGATCGGCCCGTTCGGCTCGCCGCCCGGGACCGTCGACCAGTCCACCGCCACCCCGGTCGGTCCCTGGTCCAGTTGGAAATGCATCCGATCGGGTGTGTCCCAGTTCCCACCCCACGACCAGATCCGTGCACCCTTGCTGTTTCGGATGGCCAGCGCCGCATCCACGTGCCCCCGCTTCATCTTCCCGGAGAACGGATCGCCCTTCGTGAACGGGTTGTCGTCGGGGTCGATGTCCACCGCGATACCGGCGGAGTGCAGCGACCGCTGGTTGGTGCCTGCGATCAGCCGGCAGTTGTAGGCCCAGCACGATCTCGGTGCATATCCGGCCGATCGAAGCGACTGCTCCAGGGCGCGGTAGGCATCGACGGCCGGCACCGGCACACCTCCGATCCGTTTGCCGAAGAAGACGACGTCGGAGTACTCACCGTCGCCTCTCCGGCACATCCAGTCGTCCCACAGTTTGCGCAACGTCGAGGTGGTCGCCTCGAACACCAGCTCCGGGTCCTGGCTCTCGGCATCCCCTTCGGGGTCGAGGAACTCGGCGGGAATGGTCTCATCGGCCACTTTGGGCGTACTCCTCTCTTATCGCCTTGATCGTGATCCCCTCGTTGGCCTGATAGGTGGCCGAGGGGTCGTCGAGACGGCGCATCTTGGAGTCTCCGGCATGATGCACCGCCATCAGCTGCCAAGCCTGGTTGAACACGGGGCTGCCCGAGCTGCCTCCCTCGGTGGGAGCGGTGTAGTGCACCTTGAACATCTCGGCGTCGTAGGCGAGAAGGTCGTTGCCCCGGATCGAGAACTTGAGCCCCCCGCCCGCCGGGTGCCCGATGACGTACACGTAGGCCCCCTCGGTGACGGGCTGGGGTATATGGGCGACCTCGATCGGCTCGGCGATGGCGGCCTCGGGCCCGGCGTAGCGGAGAAACGTCACGTCGCAGGTGCCCGGCGGCGAGCTCCACAAGCACTCGAAGCCGGTCAGGGCCAGACCCGACCCGTCGACCGCCTTGGTCACGTCGAACACGGCACGGGCCTCGCCGGGTAGGAGCTTTCCCACCCCCGGCTCGGGACTGCACACATGGGCATTGGTCACCAGGACCGGCGTCTCCCCGAAGTCGGGGTGGATCAGGCTGCCTTTCACCAGGAATCCGGTGCCCCAGGGCTCACCGGAGGCATCGGTGATCTTGGCCACCGACTCGGCGCAGCGCAGACCCCGCATCAGATGGTTGTATCCCACCGGCAGCGCGGTCCCGAAGATCTTCTCCAGTTGCTGGGGCGACTCGGGGAGCTCGACGTTCGCCCTGCCCCCGAGGTGAAGCTTCTGATCGGCGATGGCGACGAGAAGGGGGTGATGCGGCTCCAGCTGCCAGATCTCGGTCAGCTGCCGTCGCAGGCTCTCCAGCTCGAAGACACGGACTCGCTTGCTGGCAGCCAGCTGCTGTGCGGCGGCCACCGCCTGCTCCAGTGAATCGGGATCCTCTCCCGCGGCGAGCAAGGCCTCGATCTCGGTGGCACGGTGCCAGACCTGACGCACCTCGGGGTCGGTCTTTCTCACCTCCTCGAGGATGGTCGAGGTCAGGGAGTCGATGTCGACCGGGTCGGGCACCTCGACTCCGTCCCGGGCCGCCCGGCAGGTGAGGGCAAGCAGGTTGATCCCGTGCCAGGCCGGATCGGTGCCGCCTCCGTAACCGAAGCGGTAGGCGTCGATGGCGGCGAGCAGATCCTCGGTTCTGCCCCCGATCACGAACCGTTGCTTGCGGATGCGCCCCAGCAGCCCGAGCGCCTCCCCTCGCTCACGGGCGCTGTCGGCCACTTCCAGCAGCTCCTCGCAGGCGAGCTCGGCCGCATGGAGGGCGCCGGATTCGATCAGGACCTGGCAGTAGCGACGACGACCGGTGGTGGTGATCGAGCCCATCGCGATCGCGGCGTCGGCGATGGTGATCACGTGGGGGAACTGGCGGTGCCGCTGCAACAGCTCCAGCACTTCGTCGATCTGGGTGGAGTCGATGGCACCGCTCCAGATCCGGGCCCCGATCTCGACGACGTTCCCGGTGATGTCGTCGGGCTTGCCGGCGTCGAGGCTGGCGGTCAGCCGCTCACCGAGTGGGGAGTCGAGAAACGACATCCCTCAAAGACCGAGCCCTCTCCGCACCGCCTCCTGGACCACCGGCTGGCGGAAGTACTTGCCGGACGGATGACGGAAGGCCCCGCCGTTGTTCACCGTCTCGTCTCTGACCGCATTGGCCTTCTTCCGTTTGTAGTCGTTGGCGATGAACGGGTCGGCGATGCATACCGGGTCGAGGGTGTCGGCCACGTTGACCCAGTGGGGCAGACCGTCGGGATACCCGTCGTCCTTCGACCACTCCGGTCGCATGTTGTGCTGGATCTCGGACATGCCGAGGGGGGTGCCGAGCGTGATCAGCATGTCGACCTTCTTGGTGTCGGCCACCCGCTTTATGCAGTCGTAGGCGATCACGCTGCCCAGACTGTGGGCCACCACGACATGGGGCCCGTCGTCGACCGCGGCCAGATCGGAGACGAACCGGCTCCTCACCTCGTCACGCACCTTGAAGCTGGACCCCGATCGCGGGGAGTGACTGGTGTTGAACAGATAGTGATGGACATCGCGGAGCAGGACCCGCATCAGCGGCCTTTTGATGAACCACGGGAGCGGGACCGCCTCCAGGGCCGATGCCGCCGCCACCCTGGCCTCGGCGCCCGGCGAGGGCACCACCGTCTGGTCGGGAGCGCCCGCTCCGGTTCCTTCCGGCTCGTCGGGATGATCGAGGTCGTAGTTCTCGATCATCGACTCGAGGAACTCCTTCTCGGCGCCGTCGGCCTCGGCGATGTAGGACTCGTCGACCTCGGTGAGGGCGCCGGGCTCGATCCCCTCGTACTCGATCGACTCCTGGCCCGAGCCACCGGCGTCGGTGGCGGCGGCGTACATCACGTCGGCCCAGTACACCATCGAGGAGGAGACCCCGTAGACGTCGAGGTCGACACCGTCGCCCCCGTCCGCCAGGTCCCTCTTCCAGACGGCGAGCAGCCGATCGGGCGACGGTTGGTTCATGATGCCGTGAACGAAAGTGATGTGGCCCATCGAGTCCCCTTTCCGATGCCGAGGCTACGCGCCGGGACGCCCCGACGTGACCCCTCAGCCGCTCGCAGATGTGCTGGTGGTGTCGCCCACCACCCCTTCGTAGAAATAGGCGTCGTCGCTGTCCCCATCGGGAAAGAAGTCGAGCACCGCGCTCGGTATCTCCGAGCATCCCCCGACCCGGTCCCCTCCGGCCGAGAAGTTCTCGATCACATACGCCTTGAGCCCGGGGGTCCCGTCGTAGGGGTTCCCACCGGCGCAGTCCAACCTCACGGCCCCGAACAGCCCCTCGGTGTCGATCTCGATCTGGGAGGCGTCGGCGGTGCCGTCGACCCGTATTCCCTCGGTCGTGTCGAACACCAACACGAAGCTGTGCCGGGCGCCGCCGAACTCCAGACTCGTCGGGACCGGCGGGTCGAACCACCGCTCGGGCTCACCCTGCCTGGGACCGGTGCCGGCCACGCTGAAGTCGACGTCGTTGGATCCCGGCTGCACCGGGAATCCACCAATGATGCAGGTCGCCGTGTCGTCCCTCCGGAGCGGGGCCTCGAGCTCGCACACATCCTCGCCGAACGGCGAGCCGGCTTCGAAACCGGTGACGTCGAGATCCGTCAGCACCGCATTGAGACGGTCGACGTTTGTGATCTCGAAACGGACCCAATAGGACGCCCCGGAGAGCGTCGGGGTCGGATCGAAGATGCCGGCCGACAGCCAGGGACCGTCACGATTCTCTGCCACCGACACCCGAACCCGCAGGCGCGGGTCGTCGCCGGCGGCGAAGGCGAAAGCGACCTCGGCGATGACGGGTGGCAATGTGTCCGGGGTCTCGGCAGTGGTGCCGGTCCCGCCGGTGGTCGGCGGCTGTGTCGTCGTACCCGCCTCTGTCGTGGTCGATGACCCGGGAACGCTGGTCGAGGTCGTCGAAGAGGTGGTTGAGGACCCGGAGTCGCCGCCGCAGGCGGCAACGAAGAGGAGCGCGATCGCGGTGGCTGCGGCGGAATGGTGTATCCCCGACTCTCCTCGCCGATTCGCCATCAACCATACGCCGCGTCACCGGGACGTGCAGACGAGCGGTTCCAGAGGCTCTCCGGCCAGGTCTTCCGCTGCCTGGAAGTAGGTCTCGGCCAGGTCGGGCTGGTCCAGCTGGCAGAGATGGATTTGGGCCAGGGAGCGGTAGAAGCCGCTCTTGCGGATCGGGTTCAGCGTGGTGTCGACCGCGGTTTCGAACTCGGCTAGGGCCGCGGTCGGATCCCGGTTCAACAGGTGGTAGACGCCGAGGAGGAAGTGGGCCTCGGCCTCCAGGTCGCGCAGTCTGGTCTCGCCGGAGATGTCGGCGATGACGGCGTCGAGGATCTCTCTGGCCTCGGCACGGCGGTCGACGCCGTTCTGGGTCAGGCACTCGTAGATCTTTCCGATCTCGAGTCGGGCTCGTTCGGGGAGAAAGGCGAGAGGCGGCGCCGGGAGGTCGATCAGCTCCTCGAACTGGCGGATAGCGTTTTCCAACCCGGCCACGTCTACCTCCCCCGTTCCACTACAGGACGATCCTCTCGATCGCAGGAATAGGACTTCGGCCGATCCGAAGCGTGCTTGGGAGTAATCGGGGTCGAGTTCGAGGGCCCGGGTGTAATAGTCGGCGGCGGAGTCGAAGTTCTTCTGCAGACCGCTGGCATTGCCGAGCAGACTCAACACCACCTCCCGCCCGTTGATGCGACCGGCCGAGCTGGGCCAGGAGGCTTCCGCTTCGGTGAACAGCTCCTGGGCTTCGGCGTATTCGTGGAGTTGGTAGTGGCTGAGCCCGATGGCGAGTTGGGTGAGGGCGATGATCTTCGGCTCGAGGCGGCTGGAGGCGGCTTGGCTCAAGGCGAGCGGGTCGGTGGTGGGGAGTAGGACGCTGTCCAGGGGGTAGACCCCGGCCAGCTCCTCGGCGCCGGTGAGTCCCCGGCTCGACAGATAGAACTCCGCCGACAGTTCGGACAGGCCTTCGAGGATCTCGAGAGTCCCGTAGACCACCACGTCGGCACCGACCCGATCGGCCAGGGCGGCGGCGGCCTCGGCCTGGGTCTCCGCAGTGTCGCCGGTCAGGGCACCCACCTCGGCCGGCCCGGCCACCTCGACATCGACGTCGGTCACATCGCCCAGGGTGGTGGCGATCTGCTCGAACAGGGTCTGGGAGAGACGGGCGCCGGAGGTCTGATCGGTGGCCGAGAATTCCGCCACCACGACGTTGAAATCACCGCCGATCGGGCCCAGGCTGACCGCGACGTTCACGGTCCCGTTCGTTGTCGCCCCCTCCGCGTCCGTGACCGTGAATTGGAACGAGTCGGGCCCGTTATACCTCCCCGGGCCGGTGTAGGTGGCCTGTCCCCCGCCC
>DATHUL010000163.1:0-10328 GCA_035462285.1 Acidimicrobiia bacterium | reverse complement strand
TGTGACTGTTGCGGAAGTAGACGAAACCGGTCGACTCACGATGCAAGCCCAGGGTGTCGACACCGTCGCCGTCGAAGTCGCCGACGAACGGCTTGTCTCCGGGATCACCGAAGAAGAACTCTTCGTCGGCTACACCTTGGGTGTGGGTCTGGCGGAAGTAGACGAATCCGGTCGACTCCCGGTGCAGTCCCAGGGTGTCCACCCCGTCGCCGTCGAAGTCGCCGACGAACGGCTTGTCGCCGGGGTTGCCGAAGATGTAGGAGAATTCGGCCGCTCCCAACCCGCCGTCGTTGGCGCCCAGCTCGTTGATCACATAGATCCGGGCTTCAGAGGGCCGGTAGATGGAGAGGGTGTCGCATCCGTCCCCGTTGAAGTCTCCGGCCAGGGGGAAGTCTCCGGGGTTGCCGAAGAAGAATCTGATGTTTGCCACGCCCTGGCTGTTGGAGTTGCGCAGATAGGCGAAACCGTCGGACTGCCGATAGAGACCGGGTGTGTCGATCCCGTCACAATCCCAGTCACCGACAAAGGGGACATCACCCGGGTCGCCGTAGAAGAAGCTGGCAACGGCTCCGCCCTGGCCCCGGATGAACCAGACCCCGGTGGAAGGATCGACCAAGCCGACGCGGTCGGTCACCGCATCGGAGTCGATCGACTGTTTGCCTAGCTCCGGCTCCGCAGCCTCGACCCCCGACGGGGCGGGCACGAAGACCAGTGAAGCGAGTACGGCGGCCGACAAAAGGACGTTTCTGAACACGGTGAACTCCCAGCGCTTTGTCCGTCAGGCCCGATGTTTCGAACCCCCACAGGCGGCAACGTAACTGGAGTGCGTCCACTACGCAAATAAAACATGGTGACCCTGAGTGGCCGCTCCTGTCGACTGTCACCGAAAACCCCTGGTGGTGCCGGGTTGGCCTCAGCCGGCGCCGAGTTCGATCAACTCACTCACAGTGACGAATCTGAAGCCGCGGTCCAAGAGACGATCCAGGGTCTGGGACATGGCGTCGACGGTGTCGGTGAGCGGGTCGTGATTGAGCACGATCGAGCCGGCGGTGGTTCCCGCCAGCAGACGCTCGGTGATGAGCTCCGGTCCCGGGTTCTCCCAATCCCGGGCTGACACCGACCAGAGGACAGTGGGGTACCCGAACTGATGGTCGATCCATCGGGTCATCCGTCTGGTCACCGCGCCATAGGGAGGGCGAAGCGAGGCGGGCGGGACTCCGATGGCGTCCTCGACCGCCTCCTCGGTCCGGATCAGCTCCCGGGCGATGCTGTGAGAGGTTTGCGTGGTGAGGAAGCGGTGACTCCAGGTGTGGCTCCCCACCTCGTGCCCTTCGGCCAGTGTCTGCCGCACCACGTCGGGATAGACGGTGGCCGGCTCGCCGATCACGTAGAAGGTGGCCTTCACCCCCCGCGCCGCCAGGATGTCGAGAAGACGCGGCGTGTTGACCGGGTCCGGCCCGTCGTCGAAGGTCATGGCCACATAGGGCTCCGACACCTCCGCCCGCTCGATTGGGCCCGTCCCCCGGAACCCGGGCGGCGGGGCGGCGATCGACGGGCTGAGCCGATGCTCCACCCCCCGGTACACATCGAAGACGGTGCGGACCAACTGCTTCCTGGCCCCTGCATAGCGCCCCCAGACACCCATCACGCCCTCCGATCGTGCTCGTTGAGCAGGGTGCTCACGATCGTGGAGGCGACACGGTCCCAGGTCATGGTCTCGCGGAGATGCTCGGCACGCTGGATCGCCCTGGTCTTGAACCCGTCGTAGTCGGCCAGCACGGTCTCGATGGCCTGTTCGATCTGGTCGACGTCGCCCGGCTCCACCGTGGTCCCGGCGTCGCCGATCATCCAGCCCTGGTTGCCCACCGTCGACCCGATGGCAGGGAGGCCCTGGAGCAGCGCCTCGAGGAGGGAATAGCCCAGGGCCTCCATGTAGGTGGGGACTACGAAGACGTCGCTCTCGGCGAAGAGCCCGGGCATGGTTCTCCCGGGGACTCGCCCCAGGGCACGGGCTCTCGGTGGGATCGGCCCGACCGGGTCGCTCCCCACCAGCACCAGCTCGAGGTCGGGATGCCGCCCGGAGACCCTGGAGAAGGCGGCGACGACTTCGGGGCCGCCTTTCAGACCCCAGTTGGTCCCGACGAACAGGAGCCGGCGCGCCGGTCGTCGCTCCCGTCCGATCGGTCCGATTCCGGTCCCGGGCCCGGCGCCGACCACCTTGACCTTCCCGCCGTCCATGCCGTACAACTTCTCCAGTGCGGTCCGTGACGACGGGCCCATCACGAAGATCGCCTCGGCCCGGGCCAGGAACTCCTGTTCGCGTTCGATCCACCCCGGGCCCCAGGTGGAGCGAAACGCCTCTGCCTCCGCCGCTCCCTCCCGGGCCAGGCGATCGGTGTAGATGACGTAGCGATAGTCGGGGCCGAGCACCGGCGCGGCCAGGGTCTGGAAGAACAGGGTGGGCCGGTCTCTTCGGATCCAGCCCGCCTCGATGGCATGCCGCTGGATCGCCTTCGACCAGACCCCGGTCTTGAACCAGGGCCCCGACCGGCCGAGGCAGACGAGATGTGCGATCGCCCTCGAAGGGAGGAGGGAGGGGACCCGGGTGAGGGTGCCGAAATCGTGGAACACGGTGTCGACGTGTCGTTGCAGCGGCTCTCTGATCATGGGGACGGTTCCGGAGAACTGGCCCCAGTGCACCAGTGACAGCCGGGACCGGGCCGACTCCGGCGCCGACGGCATCAGCCCACTCCCAGGATCTCGCGGTACCAGGTCTCGTAGCGGCGGGCCGACTCCTCGGGTGTTGCGAAACCGGCGGCCCGTCGGCTGGCCGCCTCGCCCAGCTTCTTCCGCAGTCCGGGGTCGGAGGCGAGCTTGCCCAGGGCAGCGGCGAGGGCAGCCGAGTCGGTCCGGGGCACCAGAAGCCCGAACTCGTCGTGGGGGACCAGATCGGTCATCGGGGCCACCCCGGTGGTGACGATGGGGAGGCCGATCGCCATGGCCTCGATCATGGCGTTGCCCCCGTTCCCCTCGAACAGGGAGGGAAAGGCGAACACGTCGGAAGCGGCGAGGAGACGGGGGAGATCGGTCCGGGACCCGGTCGCGCTCACGATGTCGCCGATCCCGAGGTCGTCGATCAGCGTGTTGAGTCGGCCCGAGGCGAGACCGGTCCGGCCCACGATCAGGATGCGAAGGTTGGGGACGCTGTCGCGCAGGCTGTGGGCGGCCTCGAGCAGATAGCGGTGGCCCTTCTGCGGCTCCTGTCGCCCGACCGCGATGACGAGGAAGGTGTCATCGGGCAGCTGGAACTCTTCCAGCACCGAGGCCCGATGGGTCGCCCGCTCCTCGTCGCTCACGCCGAACTGGCCACGGTCGATCCCCCTTGGGATCACATCGATGCGGCGACGATCGATCTTGACCGTGTCGGCCCAGGAGTCGGCCACGGCATCGCTCACCGCATGGAATCTCCGCACCCGGAACGTGGTCAGCCGGTCGAGCCAGCGATGGAAGCGGAGCTTGGCCATGGTGACCCCCGGGTTGTCCACCGTCCGCACCTCCTCGTGGCTGATGTTGACCAGGCTCTCCACCACCGGGGTCCCGGTGGCCAGACCGACCAGACGGGCGGCCAGGGCGGAGTCGGGGAGACTGGCGTGGAGGAGGTCGAACCGCTCCCGACGCACCAGTCGGTGCAGGGCGAGGGTTGCCTGAAACCGCGACATCGGCTGCTTGCCCTCCCCGAGCAGCCAGATGTTCACCTCCTCGGGGATGTCGGCGGCCCGGGAGACGGCGGCGCTCTTGAGGAGCACGATGTCGTGGCGGATCAGGTCGTGGTCGAAGGCGCGGAGGTTGGCCACCAGCTGGCGTTCGGCACCGCCGGAGACGTCGAGCGAGTCGATCAGGTGAGCCACCCGCGGCGGCAGTCCCCGGGGCGCGGGCGTTTCGACGGGCTCCTTCAGAGGTTCGGGCATCGTGGTCTCGCGAGGATGCAAATGGCCAATGGACAGCGAATCGGGCCAGTCTATTGTGCCCGGGGTCGGTCCACCATCGGAGGACGTCTTTGCGAGCCGTAATCACAGGTTGTGCCGGGTTCATCGGCTCACATCTCTCCGAGCGACTGCTCGAGGAGGGCTGGTCCATCTCGGGAATCGACGCCCTGGCCCCTACCTACGACACCACCGGGCGACGGGCTCGTGTCGCCGGGCTGGCCGCCCACCACGGATTCGAGTTCGTCGAGGGCGACCTGAACAAGGTCGACCTCTCCCACTTGGTCGCCGAAGCCGATGTGGTGTTTCATCTCGCCGCCCGTCCCGGGGTGCGTGCCTCCTGGCGTGACTTCGCACAGGCATCGGACGCCAACATCCTGGCGACACAACGAGTCCTCGACTCGTTGGCCGAGCACCCGGAGACCAGGATGGTGTTCGCCTCGTCATCGTCGGTCTACGGGCAGGTGGAGACCTTCCCGGTGGAGGAGGACCGGCCGCTCGCCCCGATCTCGCCCTATGGGGTGACCAAGGCATCCTGCGAGGCGCTGGTCACCGCCTACGTCAGCCAGTTCGACCTCACCGTCACCAGTCTCCGCTACTTCACCGTCTACGGGCCCCGGCAACGCACCGACATGGCCTTCACCCGCTGGATCCGGAGCGCCATCCTCGGGGAGCCGATCCGGGTCTACGGCGATGGGACCGCGATCCGTGACTTCACCTACGTCGGCGACGTGGTCTCGGCCACCGTGCTCGCCGCCGGCGAGGCCCCGGCCGGGCACCGCATCTACAACGTGGCCGGGGGCAGTCCCGTCACCCTCGACGAGGTCTTCGCCCTTCTCACCGAGCTGACCGGACGCGAGCTCGACATCCGCTACGAGTCACGGGCCCTCGGCGACCCGAAGCGGACCGGTGGCGACACCACCCGCATCGAGAAGGACCTCGACTGGCACGCCACCTGGTCCCTGCGCGACGGTCTGGCCGCCCAGGTGGAGTGGTTTCGCGGCGACTGGGCCGCCGGCGTCGACTGATCCCTTCGTCCTGTGCGGGTTCACGCGGCTTCTGGCCGGGGCGGATCCGCACGGAACGACTCAGCCCCTCCTCATCAGCTTGAGCGCCCTGCCCGTCTTCAACCGGGCCGTGTCCAACGCGAGGTTGGCCCAGGCCGCCGCCCGGCCTCGCAGCGGGACCTTCTCGTAGGCCCGCTCGTAGCCGAGCTCGGCGAGGAGGTCGCCGGCGAGTGCCTCGAATCGCATGACCTGGCTTGCGGACAGCTCCCTACGCCAATCGCGCAGCCCCTTGGTGGGGGGGAGGAAGATGTCACGGTGGCGATCGGGGACGGCGGTGGTGGCCACGATGTCGCCGGCCCGCTCGTAGTACTTGAGCATCTGAGGGTCGAACTCGAGTCCGATGAACTGGCAGAGACGCCGCACCGCGCTCTCGGTGTCGTCGATGAGCTCCTCGAACCGGGACTCGATGTAACGGTCGGGACCGAGCATCTCTCCGGCCCCTCGTCCGGCCCCGACTCGGCGTTTCCAGGAGAGGGCCACCCGCTCCATCCTGGTCCCGTCGGTGTGGGCCAACGCAACATCACGCCCGTCCCGTACGGCGTGGATGAAGCGGGCCTCGGGGAAGAGCCCGGCCAGCAGTGGCAGCTCGTGGATGTAGGCCTGGGTCTTGTCGCCGTACCTGGTCTTGCCACGGTTGCCGGCGTAGAGCCGGTACAGGGCTCGCATCGCCTCGGGGAAGTCGCCCACGGCGGGATCTCGCAGGGCGGCTTCGACCTCGGCGGGGTCGAGCTCCCACTTGGCGAACCGCTTCTCTTTCTGAAGGTCCTCGAAGAGCAATCCGGGCTGGAAACCGCCGCTCGCCTCGTACCGGCCCCGATCCCGGGCCAGCTTGACGATGAAGTGCGACTCGCCGGGGATGGACAGGTCGGGATGGGAATCGAAGATGGCGCGATGCAAGGTGGTCCCCGAGCCGTTGGTTCCCACGAAGAAGACGAATGGGTTCACTGGATGCTCTCCTCCCGTGGCGAGACTATTCGCCGTTGCCGGTAGTTCGAACTGAAATGGTCCCGATGACCGAGGCCGACGCCCGCTCCCGACCCAAAGCGCCCGACTCCGCCCTGCTCGACCGGGCCACCGAGAAGACGAGGCTCATCCTGGGCTGGGGAGATGATGAGCCGGTGTCCTGGCGGGTGGTCGACACCATCGAGAGACCGCGCTCGACCATCTTTCGTCTCGTTTCCGTCGGCACGACGAAAGAAGGGGCAGAGATCTTCTACAAGGTGTCGCATTCCCCGATCGACTCCTCGCCCCGCCGGGAGCGGTGGGAGAACACCCACGCCGAGGGCTTGTCCCGGACTCCCGCCCTCGACGAGAAACTGGCCGGGCTGACCGCAGGGGAGGCCATCACCTTCTCTCGCGCCCTCGCCGTCGATCCGGCAACCTTGACCCTGGTCACGCTCGGGGTGGACGGAGCGCCGGTGGGGAAGGTGTCGCGCCACTTCGTGACCCGGGCCCGGGGTGCCCGGCTGGTCGCCGCCCTCCGAGTGGCGGGGCGAGCCGCACGATTGATCGAAGACTGCGCCCCTCCCGGGATCGAGGCCGATCGCGAGGTCCTCGCCAGGGCGATAGAGCGACGGACGGAGCGGGCCCGGGCGGTTCTCCCGGCAGCGACCGTCGATGAGCTGCGTCGACGGATGACCGCCCTCGACGACGAGGTGCTGGCCCAGCCCGGCGCCATGGTCTATGCCCATGGCGATTTCAGCTCGAGCAACATCCTGCTCAGACCCGACGGCATCGGGCTGATCGACTTCACCTGGTCGCCGCGGATGCGCGGGTTCGATGTCGCCCATCTCGCCTTCCGGGTCGCCTACGAGACCGGCGCCTCGGCCACCCGTACCGACCCACTGGTTGCCGCCCTTCTCGCCGGTTACGGCGATCCCGGCTTGCCGGATCGGCCCAACTGGTGGGCGGTGCGGCTCCCCCGTCTCCTCAAGCTGGTCGAGTTGGGGACCGGCCCCCGGCAGGTCCGCCACCGCCGGGGCGCGGAGCGCGCCGTCTCGGAGATCGAACGGTTTCTCGGCCGGGGCTAGACGTCTCGTTGGGCCTAGTACCCGCTCAACATGCCCATCTTGCGGGCGTACTGGAGGGCCCGGTTGAACAGCCACATCCCGGTCGAGAACACCAGGAGGTTGAACACGACCAGCGCGATGACCGCAGTGTCGAAGGGGATGGAGAACGTGCCCGGGTCATCCATCAGCACCGCTCGGGCCGAGTTGATCACATAGGTGTGGGGGATGGCGTAGCTGAGCCACTGCAGGGGCTCAGGCAACTGATCGACCGAGAATGCCGCTCCGGCCAGTAGCGAGGCGGCGAGACCATAGAGCGTGAGCACTGGTTGGGCCCGCTTGGCCAGCACCATCAGGCTGGCGGAGAGCACGCCGATGGCGGTGCTGGCGAAGACGCCGAGGATGAGTAGCACCACGAACTGGGGTATCCCGCCCATTATGTAGTCGGCCCCCAGGGCGAGTCCGATCAGGAACACCAGGATCCCGCTGGCGAAACCGGACAGGATCCGGTACAGGTTCATGAAGAAGGGAAGAAACGGCCAGGGCACGGGCTCGACCAGGAGCGTCTCGAAGGTGCCCCGGTTCTGGGCTCGCTGCAAGGCGCCGCCGAAGCCTCCCAGAGCAGACTGGAGGACGGTCGACACCAGGAGCCCGATGGTGGCGAAGGTGAAGTAGTCGTCTCCGACCTCCGGCGCCTCGCCGACCAGGTCGCCGATGAAGAAGGAGATGAAGATCGGGGCCAGGGTCCCCAACTCCTTGAGCATGAGCGAGAGCGGGTAGCTGATGTCCTCGATGAAGTCCATCCGTAGGAAGGCGGCGCTCACTGCGGCCGGGCGGAATCGTCCTGTCGTGGTGGCCACCGAGGTCATGACGTGCCCTCGGCGGTGCTCTCCCGGCGATACATCTCGGCGAGGAGGTCCCGGAGCGGGGTCTGCACCTCGCGGAGATGGATCACCCGGTCGTTGAGGCCCTCCAGGGCGACCAGAACCCTTCCGATGGTCACACCCGGCGCCAGCACACAGGAGAGCAGGGTCCCGTCGACGCGGACCGATTCGCCCAGACCCGGGTTCTTGATCTCCTGGGCGGCTCGCCCGGCGTCGTCGACACTGGCGAATTCGATCTCGATGGAGGGCCGGTCGAGGTCTCCCCTCAGCGTGTCGAGATCGCCGTCGTAGCGGATCTGACCCCGGTCGAGGAGGATGGCATGGGAGTGGAGGGCTTCGATCTCCTCGAGACGGTGCGAGCTGATCAGACAGGCGAGGCCCTGCTCTTCCACGGTCTCGATGATCAGATTGAGCAACTCGTGGGAGGCGACCGGGTCGACCGAGCCGGTCGGCTCGTCGAGGATGAGCACCTTGGGGTCGTGGAGCAGCGCCCGGGCCAACTGGAGACGGGCCCGCATCCCTGCGGAAAGGGCGAACACCGACGAGTCGGCGGCATGGGCAATGCCCACCTTGGCCAGGGTGTCCCGAATGCGCCGGCTCAGATCCTCACCGGAGAGACCGTTGAGCCGTCCGTGAAAGTGGAGGTTCTCGGCACAGGAGAGCCGCATGATGAGACTTCGGTCCTCGGCCGGCATCCAGCCGACCAGACGACGGACCTTGATCGACTCGCTCCCGCAGTCATAGCCCATGACCCGGGCCGAGCCCGTGGTGGAGCTGGTCAGCCCGATCAAGATACGAAATGTCGTGGTCTTGCCCGCCCCGTTGGGGCCGACGACGGCGCAGATCTCACCTGGCTTGACCTGAAAGCCGATCCCGTCGAGTGCGTGGACGGGCTGTTTGATGTTGGAGCGCACCAGCAGCTTCATCCAGCCCGGTGACGGGTAGTAGGTCTTGGTCAGGTTCTCGACCTGAACGCCCGCGGCAGTTGTGGCGGCGCTCAACGACTGGTCCCTCCCCATGACGATTTCCCTCCGCTCCCGGCTGGGGACAGACTACTACGCCACTGTGTGTGGTCACCAGGGGGCAATTTCAGGATTCCTCCCGCCCGGTCAGGGCAGCAAGACCGGTGACGATCTCGTCGGCCGCTTCCTCGGCCGCCCCATTGGCGACTATGGCCAGCACCGGGCGACCGATCGATGCAAGGATCTGATCGGCGAAGCCCTGGTAGCGGTCGATCCAGAGCGGGTGCTCGGCAACCCGGGAATCGGTCTTGCCTCCCCGGCGCTCCAGCCTCCGGGTGACCACCTCGGGGTCGGCCGAGAGCCTGACGTAGACGTCGGAGAGCACCACCCGGGGAAGCAGTCCGGTCAGGTCACGCTGGTATCTGGTCGACTCCTGACACAGCCAGTGCACCGGTCCGCTGGAGAAGACGCCACTTCCGGTGGCGGCGGCGCGCCGAGCGAACCTCTCTCTGCGGGCGGTCGTGAGGGCGAAGCTGATCCGACTCCGCAGCGGCCCCCCCTGGATGCGGAGGGCGGCGATGGTCAAACCGGGATCGGCAACAGCCGAGACGAGACGATCGGCCCGGATCTCGCCCGGAACGAGTGGCGCGCCGTCCAGACCGTAGAAGCCCTGCCCGGCATAGTGCGGGATGCCGAGACGCTCGGCCAGAATCGGGCCGACGGTGCTCTTGCCCACTGCCCCGGGGCCGATCAGCTCGATGAACATCAGTGCCGAGATTGTCCATCGCCCCCTGCGTCTTGGCAAGACACGTCCGACCCGGCCACTCTCGGTGGTCGCCGGGCCTCAACGCCCGATCGACGAGACGATGTCGTCAGCGACCCGCTCCGGGGGCCCGGTCGCCACCACCGCAATCACCGGCCGGTCCACTCTCTCGAAGATGGAGTCGGCAAAGGCCAGATAGCGCTCCTGGAGCTCGGCGTGCCCGGCCAGCTCGCCGGCGGTGATCCCCTGACGGCCGGCGAGCCGCCCGGTCAGCTCCTCCGGGTCGCCGGTGAGACGCACGTAGACATCGGCCAGTGTGATCCGGCCGACCAAAGCGGTCAGGTCGGTCAGGGTGTTGGCCGATGCTGCGCACAGGGCGTGCACCGAGCCGCTGGCCACGACTCCGCTGCCGATGGCGGCGGCACGTCGTGCGATTCGCTCCCGGCGGCACATGTCGAAGGCGAAGCGAAGCCGCTCCTTGGGCCGCCCCCGATGGGCTCGCCAGGAGGAATAGAACAGGAGCGGGCTCCGCACGACCGCGGCGATCCGCCCCCACCAGACCCCGGCGGGGCCGAGTGGCTCCCCATCGAACCCGTGTCGTTTCAGCCCGGGAAAGTGGCGGATCCCCATCCTGGCGGCGACGAGCGGCTCGACGGTGGTCTT
>DATHUL010000162.1:0-3611 GCA_035462285.1 Acidimicrobiia bacterium | reverse complement strand
AGGGAGGCCAGATCGGAAGAGGACCCGAAAGGGTCCTCTTTCGGCGTTCCGGGGGGATTTCGCCATTGCTCTACCCGCAGAGGGAGCGGACCAACGGGTAGGGATTGACCGCCGACCCGCCCCCCGGATGGTATTCGAAGTGCAAGTGGGGCAGGTGGGCGGGGGCATTGCCCGACGACCCGTTGTATCCGATCACCTGGCCTTCGGACACGCTCTGCCCGACCGCGATGTCTCCGTAGCTCTCCAGATGGGCATAGAAGAACTGATCGCCGTTGTCGGCCCGGAGCCAGATGGCGAGACCGCTCAACCCCCCGCTGCTGAGACGGTGGATCCGTCCCGAATAGACCGCGACCAGAGGGGTGTTGCGGGCCGCGATCATGTCCACCCCTTTGTGGGCCCGCCCGCCGGAGCGAGGATCGCCCCAGGTGTCGCTGAAGGACACCGCACCGGCAACCGGGCACGCCCCGCCACTCGGCGGCGGCGGTGGTGGTGGCGGCGGCGGCGGCGGCGAGGTGGTTGCGGTCTCCTCGCGGATGGTCGTGGTCGACCCCGTGTCGCCGGCCACGGTCGTCGCCGAAGATCCGATCGTCGTGGTGGTGGCGTTCCGGGCGGCCTCTTCGGCCGCTAGTCGGCGGGCCTCCTCCTCGGCCCGGCGTCGCGCCTCCTCCTCGGCTGCCCTCTGCGCGACCAGTCTGTCGTAGACAGCCTGCGCCTCGGTCAGACGCGCGGTGAGCTCCCCGGCCTTCTCCTCCAACTCCGCGGTCAGAGCCACCTGCTCCACCGAAGCCTCGCTGAGCCGCCCGGTCTGGCGATCTAGCTCGGTTCGATAGGAGCGGAGCTGGTTGATCACGTCGACGTCGGCTCCGGTCACATTGCGCAGGTATTCCACCCCGGCCCCGTAACTCTGATCGCTGGATGAGAACAGGAGCCTGACCGAGGTGGCGGTAGAGGTTCCCATGTACATCTCCACCGCGACTTCCTCCAACTTCTGCTCGGTCTCGGTGATCCTGACCCGAGCCAGATCGATCGATGCGGTGAGGTCGGCGATCTCCTTCTCCAGGGCGAACTGACGGGCCCAAGCCGCCTGGACCTCCTCGCCCAAGGCCTGGGATTCGGCCAGCATCTCGTTGACCTCGCGTCGGGCGCGGTCGATGTCCTCGTCTGTCACCTGGGCGATGGCAGGGATGGCCAGAGCCATGACGAGTAGAGAGAACACGGTCCAGGCAAGGCGTTTCACGGGGTCTTGGTGGGCAGCACGACTAGATCGTGCCCTCTAGAGGCTATCCGACCCTGCTCAAACATCAATTCGAGATGGGCCCGCACCGACCGCGCCGCCAGCGGATGGAGGGCCCGGTCGACGTCGCGGTACACCACCTCGACGATGGCGTCGGGCGAGGTCGCGCCCGATCTGATCGCCTCCAGGACCTCCTCGTGACGCTGCTTGCGATGGGCCAGGTACCAGTCGATCACCTGGTCTGGGTGGTCCATCTCCTCGCCATGCCCGGGGTGGAGCCTGGTCAGGCCGATGCCGCGGAGCTTTTCCAAGGAGGCCAGGTACCTGCCCATGTCCTCGACCATCACCGACGACCCGCCCATGATGTGATCCCCGGTGAACAGGACGTCGCCGATCCGGAAGCAGAGATGGTCCTCGGCGTGTCCCGGGGTGTACAGGACCTCGAGCCGGGCCGGGCCGATGGCCAGGTCCGAGCCCTCCACCAGAACCAGATCGGGGTCGAACTCCGGTCCCGGGGAGTGCCCGAGCGCGGGTACACCGAGCTCGCGAGCCAACGGGTTGGCCAATGGGGCATGGTCGACGTGGGTGTGGGTGACCAGCACCGCAATCGGCGTCTGGGCCGAGACGCGTTCCACGACCCGTTTCATGTGGCCCGGGTCGACCGGCCCGGGGTCGATCACCAACACCTCGCCTCCCGCCTCGACCAGCCAGGTATTGGTGCCGGGACCGGTGAACGGTCCCGGGTTGTTGGCCAGGATTCGCTCGATCCTCATCCCGGGTCGGGGAGGTGGATCGGGACGAGGCTGCCGTCTCCCATGCGCCGTGGCTGGACCAGTGACCGGCCGTCGGCCCCCTGGGAAGCAGCAATGGCCCGCTCCACATCGGGTCTCCGAGCCAGCCAGCGGAGATGAGCGATGGTGGGAAGGAACATCTTCACCTCCCCGGATTCCTCCAACGCCAGGGCGTCGGCCGGGTCGATCCACATGTGCGCCACCAGCTCCTCGGGATCGAGACGGATCTCGGGGATGTCCGCCACACCGGCCAGGTAGAAGCGAGTGTCGAAGCGGGACGGGGCGTACTCGGGCGTGACCCAGCGGGAGACGAGGACCAGACTCGATCCGTCGAGGATGAGCCCTTCGGCCCCGAGGGCGGTGAGCAGCTCGGCCCCGCGTCCAGAAGGTGCCGGCGCCGGGCCGCTCCCGGTCAGGGCCAACCCGGTCTCCTCGGCCAGTTCCCTGAGCGCGGCCACCCGGAACTCCTGATCGGGACTGTCCCCGCTGACGACGGAGGCGGCCAACTCGGATCGGTCCACCGGGTCGACGGCGCCGCCGGGAAACACGGTGAGCCCGCCGAAGAACCCCCGTCCGTGGCGCCGGACCATGAGTACCTCGATTCCCGCCACGCCGTCCCTGATCAGCATCACGGTGGCGGCCGGCCGGGCGGCGACGTTCGGCGTCGGCATCACCCGCATCCTAAGGACCGCCCGGCGTTCTGGGCTTCCCTCCCGACCGGGCGACCGGCCTCGATTCGTATGCCCCGGTCAGCCGACCAGAGGGGCGCTCCTTCTCTCCACCTCGGTGAGACCTCCCCAGATCCCAAAGGGCTCCCGGATCTGGAGAGCATGGGTGGTGCAAGGAACCCGCACCGGACACACCCCGCAGATCGCCTTCGCCTTCATCTCCCTGCGCTCCCGCTCTTCCTTCCGCTCGAAGGTGGATGGCGGGAAGAAGAGATATGCATGGCTCCCCCGACACAGCGCGTCGAGCTGCCAATCGTCCAGGCTGGACAACCTGACTCCTCCCTGTCTAGCGACAACCGGCCCGAACCTACTCAGAGTGGGGGCCGGCAGCAAGGAAGAAACTGGGAAGGGCAGGATCAGTTTTCGCGAGGACCGCCCGCCGGCTCCACCTCGAGGAACATCCCGTCGACCCCGGCGACGAGGATCTCGGCTCCCTCGCTGAGACCCGCCTCACGGTGGGCGGTCGCCCGCCACCGAGCGCCCCTGACTTCGACCACACCGTCGGGGTCGAACGACTCGAGGGCGACTCCGCGCTCGCCGATCAGGGCATCCCGCCCGATGGTGCGTGTCGAGAACCTGGCCCGCTGCACGGTGGGCATGGCGAGGAGGAAGAAGAAGAGCACGGAGAGGACCGACGGAAGCACCAGATACCACCTCGGGGCGATCTGCCCGCCCCCGTCGACCAGGAAGGTACCACCCACCTGGAGCATGACCGCCCCGAGCAGAGTCAGGGCGAGGACCCCTCCCCTCTGGTAGGCGGCGGTGAGCAGGGCCCAGCCGAGCACGGCCACTCCCACCGCCCAAGGTCTCACCGGGAGGTTGACCATCCCCCATCCGGCGAGCATCAGGGAGAGCCCG
>DATHUL010000161.1:0-2067 GCA_035462285.1 Acidimicrobiia bacterium | reverse complement strand
GGGCAAGCACGACCAGACCGGCGGCAACCGGGACCAGCAGGATGGCCCACAGGTTCCAGGCGACTGCCCGCCGCCAGACGAGGAGAAGGGTGACCACCACTGCCAGGCCGATGGCGACGCCCTGCACCACGCCACCGCTTGCCGGTGCGCCGAGGACTGCGGGCTCGAACCCGGATAGGAACGACCTGACCATGCCGTCGAGACCGCCGGCAGGAAGCCCCTCCGCTTCCCTGAGCTCTGCTCCCCGTTTCCACACCAGGACCGCCACCACTGCGAACGCGGCAAACCCGAACAGCGCGGCGGCGTAGAAGATGTATCTCGCCTCCAGCTCGGCTCGGCGCCCGAGGAAGAGAAGACGTCGGGACCGTTGCTCGCGGCTGCGCTCGGGTAACGGCGTGGTCCCTCCCTGGGACGGGTCGGGCTGCCCCCATGCGCTCAGAGTCAGGCCGACCACCACGATCACGGCGATTAGGAGCAGCATCGCCACCGAAACCCAGCCCGCACCGTTGTCGATCAGGACCGAGACACCGAGGATCGACTCCACCACCACCCCGATGGCGATGCCGAGGATCGCCCCGAACTGAGTGGCGATCACCAAGGCGCCGACCGTGAGCGCACCGGCGGCGATGGAGAGAAGGGCGAAGACTCCCAGGACCGCCGCGGTGGCAAAGGTGAGCCGGTGGATCTGCTCCGGCTGCCACTGGCCGATAGGTGTGGTGAGGATGGCGACCGCCCCCGCCGCCAGGACGATGATCGATAGCACCGGCGCCAGGGCGGCGGACCAGACGACGACCATGTTGGTAGGCCAGAAGGCGATGGCGATCGTGGCCGAGAAGACGAGCAGCAGAACCACCAGGACCGCCACCATCGCCCCCCATTGCGCGGTCCACACCGTGGCTGCCAGGGCGATGGCGAGCAGCCCGGCGGCGAGATGGAGTCGGCGGAGCCGGTTCAGGATCGACTGCCTCAGCCAAAGACGTCCGTCGGTGATCGGGGCCCCGGCCGGATCGGCCCACGGATCCTCGCCCTCCACCGGTCCCGCCCCGACCGCTTCGGGGAGAAGACCGTCGGGGGACGGGTCGAAGACCAAGGCCCGCCGCTCGGCGAGGGTCAGTTCCGTGGCGAAATGGGATCTGGTGGAGAAACGCTCCACGAGGAGATAGAACAGCCGGGCCAGCACCAACAAGAGCGCGACCACGACGAGCCGTGTGGTGACGGACCCGATCGGGATGCTCATGTCGCCGATGCGAAGTCTGGTTTGCTGGTCCAACCAGGTGTAGGGGATGAGTACTGCCACTGTGACCGCCTGGACGGTGAGAAGACAGGTCAGCCCGAGGCCTGCCGCCCGGATCATCGACCAACCGAATGGATTCCTACGATGCGCCATCCATCCGGCGGCATTGGCCAGCACGAAGGGGGCGAGCAGGATCCACAGCGCGGTGATCGGGCTTCCCGAGGTCAAGCCGCCCCAATGGAAGGCTCGGGTCCGGAACGCCGGGTCCTGGGCGGGGGACTCGTAGACCTGGGTGTAGTCGTCGCCGAGATCGTTCGTGATCGGGTCGGTGTAGAGCATGTCACGGGGAGCGGTGCCGGAGACGCCGTGGATGCGGAGTTCGGTGAAAGTCGCCATGAGTTCCCCCTGGATGCGAACCAGGAAGCTACGCGAAGCGGGCACCGTGACGTCAGGCAAACCTGACCGATTCGGACGCCTACCCTTGACGTCATGGAAGAAGAACGCATTGCCCTGTTCGTCGACTTCGAGAACCTGGCGATCGGGGTGCGCGAGGCGTTGGGGGGCATGGAGTTCGACTTCGAGCCCATCGGCAACGCCCTGGCGGAGCGGGGCCGGGTCGTCACTCGCAAGGCATACGCCGACTGGGGCATGTTCTCCGATGCCCGTCAGCGGTTGACCCGGGCCCACATCGAGCTGATCGAGATCCCCCAGCGAATGGGGGCGAGCCGGAAGAACGCGGCGGACATCAAGATGGCGGTCGATGCCATCGAGGTCGCCTTCGAACGTGACTACGTCACCACGTTCGTCATCTGCTCGGGCGACTCCGACTTCAC
>DATHUL010000160.1:0-8088 GCA_035462285.1 Acidimicrobiia bacterium | reverse complement strand
CCCAGAGATTCCACTTGCGCAGAGCCGGATCCTCCCAGTAGCCGGGGACCGCCTGGTAGTCGTGCGGCTCCATGATGTTGGAGAAGCGGAGCCCGAGGAAGGGGATGCCGCTGCGTCGGTGGAACTGGGCGGCCAGGTCCTCACCGATCAGCTTGGACAGGGCGTAGGAGCTCTCCGGTCTCGGCTCGATGGTCTCGTCGATGGGGGCGAACAGCGGGGGTGTGTCGAAAGGCAGCCCGAGCACCGTCTCGCTCGACGCCCAGACCACCCGGCGCACCGCGGCCGTCACCGCGGCGGCGAACACGTTGTAGGTGGAGAGGGTGTTGATCCGGAAGGTCTCCGCCGCGGAGCGGATCCCGGGCGCCGGTATCGCGGCCAGGTGGACAACGGCCTCCGCCCCGGCGACCAGCTCCAAGGCCTGGCCCGGGTCGGTGAGATCGGCCACCGCGCACAGACCGTGCTCGCTCCCGTCGTGGACGCTGTCGATGTTGAGCACCTCGTGACCTCGCTGGCGCAGGTCGTCCACCACCCACCGTCCGGTCTTGCCGCTGCCCCCGGTGACCACGATGTTCAAGGGGTCCTCGAATCGGTCATGAATTCGTATGCTACATTCGTTTTCCGACGCCGCTTCCGGTGTCGACCCAGGGACGAGAGGGGACAAGGCTGTAATGTCGCAGATCAAGATCGGGGCCGTGCTCTGGAGCCAGGCCACGGACTGGGAGGGATTCCTGGCCGCGGCGAGGCGGGCCGACCGACTGGGCTACGACTCGATCTGGACCTGGGACCATCTCTACGCCATCTTCGGCGAGCCGCACCAGCCGATCGTCGAGGGCTACACCGCCCTGGCCGGGATGGCCATGGGCACCGAGCGGGCCGAGATCGGGCTGTTGGTCGGGGCCAACACCTTCCGCAACCCGGGTCTGGTGGCCAAGTCCATGGTGACCATCGACCACATGAGCGGGGGGCGCGCCATCCTCGGGTTGGGCGGCGCCTGGTTCGGCCCGGAGCACACCGCCTTCGGCATCGACTTCGGCACCGGATTCGGGCAGCGTCTCGACTGGATGGACGAGGCCACGGCGGCGATCCGTTCCCTGCTCGACGGCGGGACGGTGACCAGCGGCGGCGAGGGCAGGTACCGGTTCAGCGGGCTCCGTCTCGACCCTCTCCCAGTGCGCCAGCCAATGCCGATCATGATCGGCGGCTCGGGGGAGAAGAAGACCCTGCGCACAGTGGCCCGCTACGCAGACCAATGGAACGCCTTCGGCACACCGGAGACCCTGGCCGGGAAGGACGAGGTGCTACGCCGGCATTGCGACGAGGTGGGGCGGAATCACGCGGAGATCGAGCGCACGGTCGGCGCCAAGATCGTGATCAGGGAGTCGGAGAGCGAGGCGCGGCGGGTTCTCGAGGACCTGATGGAACGCAATCGAACCCCGATGTCCTCGATCGCAGACGACCACACCTTCTGGGTCGGCACCGCGGCCCAGATCACGGAGCGGCTGCTCGCCTATCGCCAGGTCGGCTTTCACACCCTTCTCGCCGAGATGCCGGCGCCCTACGACGAGGAGACCATGGAGACGCTGATCGGTGCCGTCAAACCCGCCGTGGAAGCGGCCGCCTGACCCGCCACCTCTCGACTCCGTGAAGCCGACGTCCACCCCTGCCCTCCGCCTCACCGGTGTCGGGCGCCTCGACCGGGTCCCGGTGCCGGTTGCGACGCCCGCCGAGGACGAGGTCCTGGTCCGGGTGCTTGCCGTCGGTCTGTGCGGCTCCGATGCCCACTGGTTCGAGGAGGGGGGGATCG
Organism: Acidimicrobiia bacterium; assembly: GCA_035462285.1. GTDB lineage: Bacteria > Actinomycetota > Acidimicrobiia > Spongiisociales > ZC4RG35 > JARDZU01. The sequence continues at coordinate 6,284 of DATHUL010000160.1, read as the reverse complement.
GCGACGCAGTGCTGGGCGAAGGGCTGATCCTCGGTCACGAGATGAGCGCCGTCATCGAGTCCGGCCCGCGTCGCGGAGAGCGGGTTGCGGTCGATCCGTCGATCCCTTGTCTGGTCTGCCCTCCTTGTCTCGCCGGCCGGCCCAATCTCTGCGCCGACCTCCGTTTCGCCGGTCATGGAGGGACAGATGGTGGGCTCCGCGGCCACCTGGTGTGGCCGAGGCGCTGTCTGGTCCCGATCCCCGACCAGGTCTCGGCCGAGGCAGGGGCCCTCCTCGAACCGCTGGGTGTCGCACTGCACGCCATCGACCTCGGTCGTCCCGAGAACGACGAGCAGGTGGTCGTGGTGGGAGCCGGTCCGATCGGCCTGTTGGTGATCTCCGCCCTGCGTGCCCGGGGAGCGGGGCCGATCCTGGTGACGGACCGGCTGCCTCATCGCCTCGATGCCGCCCTGGAGTTGGGCGCCAGCCAGGCGGTTGCCGCCACCGAGGACGACGAGGAGCTGGAATTGCTGAACGCGGCCGTCGCCGGTGGGGCGGGGGTCGTCATCGAGACGGCCGGCAACGACATGTCGCTGGGCTCCGCCCTGACCGCGGCGCGGCCCGGGGGCCGGGTGGTGCTGGTCGGCATACCGTCGACGGATCGGAGCTGTTTCGTCGCCTCGACGGCACGACGCAAGGAGCTGACCCTGTACATGTGTCGGCGAATGCTCCCCGGAGACCTGGTGCGAGCGGCCGCCCTGGCCGGCGAGGGGAGGGTCGACCTCGATCCCTTGGTCAGTCATCGCTACCCCCTCTCCGCCGGCGAGGAGGCGTTCTCGGCCCTGGTGGCGCGGAGCGGGCTCAAGGTGGTGGTCCTGCCCGACGCGGAAGCGTAATAGCCATGCCCACCGGAATGGATAACCTATGCAGGCAACGCTATGCTGACATTCGTACCCATCTCCGGTGGGCGCTAACGTGGACTTTACCGGGGAGGTAACTTGGCGGCACGCGCATCGGAAGTGCCGCATGAAGGGAAGGTCGAGCATGTCCTGGTCGAGCGGGCGGTCGAGGTGACCGCGTCACGCCAGCCGACGCGCCCGGTGACGATGCAGGACATCGCCCGGGCGGCCGGTGTCTCCCAATCCACGGTTTCCCGGGTGCTCAACGACACCCCGACATCGGTCCCGATCGCCGCCGAGACCCGGGAGCGGGTCCAGGAAGTGGCGAGACGTCTCGGGTATCGACCGAATCCCCTGGCCCGTGGTCTGCGCGGGGCCCGCACCATGCTGCTCGGGGTCATCGTGCGAGAGATCACCGATCCCTTCTTCGCCATGGCGATCGAGGCGCTCTCCACCGAGGCATTGTCGCGCGGGTACAACGTGGTGCTGGGCAGCGCCCACAGCAAGGCCGACGAGGCGATCGCCCTCAAAGCGGTGCTCGAGACGCGTCACTGCGATGCGATCCTCCTGCTCGGTGACATGAGGGACGAGCCGAAGTTCCTCGAGGATCTGCGCGCCTCGCAGACCCCGATCATCGCCCTCTGGCACGGAACCGAGCTCGACGGGGTCTCGACGGTCAACATCGACAACCGGGAGGGCATGGTGGCGGGCATCGATCACCTGATCGATCTGGGCCACCGTCACATCGCATTCATCGGAGGCCGTCCCCTGGGAGACATCCGGGAGCGACGCACCGCCTACCTCGACCGTCTCGCCGAGAAGGGGTTGGTGGTCCCGGACGGGTACGTCCAGGAGGTCACCAACGACCCGGCCGGGGGCGATGCCGCCCTCCGTGCCCTGATGGCCCTGGAGACCCCGCCCTCCGCAGTGGTCTGCTCGACCGACCATCTCGCCATCGGTGTGCTCCATTCCGCCGCCGAGCTCGGGCTCCGGGTCCCGGACGGGCTCTCCGTGGTCGGGTTCGACGACATCCCGATGGCGAGCTACACCGTCCCCTCCCTGACCACCATTCACATGCCGGTGGCCGAGATGACCTCGATCGCGGCCCGGCTGGCCATGGACGAGCCCGAGACCGATGCCGATGGCGGGGTGGCCAATTTCGTGGCCACACCCACCCTGGTGGTGCGGAAGTCGACCGGGGAGGCGGCCGGGGCATGACCGGGGGCCATTCCCAGCTGCGGGGGGCCGTGGCGCTGGCCAACAACGCCATCGCTGAGGCCGGGCTCGTGGTCCACGCCTTCGGCAATGCCAGCCAGGTCGATCGCACCGCCGGTGTGTTCGCCATAAAGCCGAGCGGCATCCCCTGCCGTCAGGTCACCGGGGATGACATCGTCGTGATCTCGCTCGACGACGGTGAGGTGGTGTGGGGGGACAACCGGCCCTCTTCGGACACTCCCACCCACAGGGCGATCTACAACGGCATCGACACCGCCGGCGGTGTCGTCCACACCCACTCCATCTATGCCACCGCCTGGGCCCAGGCCCGGCTTTCGATACCGTGCCTCGGAACCACCCATGCCGACCATTTTCGGGGCCCGGTCCCGGTCACCCGCCCCCTCAGCACAGAGGAGGTTGCGGGCGACTACGAGGCCAACACGGGTCGGGTGATCGTGGAGATGTATCAGACCGGCGGCCTCCGTCCCGACGAGTCCCCGGGGGCGCTGGTGGCATCGCACGGTCCTTTCGCCTGGGGGGAGGACGCGACTGCGGCGGTGGAGATGGCGGCGGCCATCGAGTTGGTCGCCGAGCTGGCCAGCCACACCCTGGCCATTCGCTCCGACCAGCCCGCCCTCGAAGACCACCTCCTCGACCGGCACTTCGGCCGCAAGCACGGTCCCATGGCCTACTACGGGCAGCCATGAGCGACGGTAAGGCAACCGTCGGGGTCGACTTCGGTACGGAGTCGGCGCGCGCGGTCCTGGTCGACGTGGAGACGGGCCACGAGCTTTCGACCGCGGTGCACCGCTACCCCTCGGGCGTGATCGACCAGCGGCTCCCGGGGACGGGAAAGGTCCTGCCCCTCGACTGGGCGCTGCAGGATCCCGACGACTACCTCGAGGCACTGGGGGTCACGGTGCGCGCCGTCCTCGACCAGAGCCGGATCGACCCGTCCGATGTGATCGGGATCGGGATCGACTTCACCGCCTGCACCATGCTCCCGGTCACCGCCGACGGGACTCCGCTCTGCCGACTCCCCGACCTGCGCTCGGATCCTCATGCCTGGGTCAAGCTGTGGAAGCACCACGCGGCCCAGCCCGAGGCGGATCTGATCAATCGGACCGCCGAGGAGCGGGAAGAGAGTTGGCTCGACCGCTACGGGCGGCGGACCTCCTCGGAGTGGTTCTTCGCCAAGGCCCTGCAAATCCTCGACGAGGCACCGGCGGTCTACGCCCGTGCCGATCGACTGATCGAAGCCGCCGACTGGGTGGTCTGGCAGCTGACCGGCGAGGAGACCCGCAACAGTTGCACCGCGGGGTACAAGGCGCTCTGGTCGAAGAAGGACGGGTTCCCGGACCGGTCGTACTTCGCCGCCCTCGACCCGGGCTTCGCCGACGTGGTCGACGAGAAGATGTCCCGGGTCATCTCAACCCCGGGGGATCGTGCCGGTGTCATAACCGGTCGGGCCGCCGAGCTCACCGGCCTGGCGCGGGGAACACCGGTGGCGGTGGCCAATGTCGATGCCCATGTCTCGGTGCCGGCGGCGACCGTGGTCACCCCCGGATCCCTGGTCGCGGTGATGGGCACCAGCACGTGTCATCTCGCCCTCGCCGAAGTCGAGCGGGTGGTGCCCGGGTTCTGCGGTGTGGTCGAGGACGGGGTGATCCCCGGTCTATTCGGATACGAGGCCGGCCAGGCCGCGGTGGGCGACATGTTCGCCTGGTTCACCGGGCTTCTCTCCGGCGATGACGGCTCATCCGGCGAGCTCCATTCGGCTTTGGAGAGCGAGGCGGGCCTGCTCGGGCCGGGGGAGTCGGGTCTGGTCGCCCTCGACTGGTGGAACGGGAATCGGTCCGTTCTCGTCGACGCCGAACTGACCGGCCTTCTCCTGGGTGCGAACCTGGCCACCGGCCCGGCCGAGATCTACCGCTCCCTTCTCGAGGCCTCCGTGTACGGCACCCGGGTCATCATCGAGACACTGGAGGCAGCCGGTATCGGCGTGGGGGAGATGGTGGTGTGCGGTGGCCTTCCCTTCCAGAATCGTCTCCTCATGCAGCTGTCCGCCGACATCACCGGTTTGCCGGTGAGGGTGGCGGCCTCGCGCCAGACCCCCGCTCTGGGCTCGGCCATGTTCGCCGCGGTGGCGGCGGGGCCGGAGCTGGGCGGCTACGGCTCGATCGTCGAAGCGTCGGGGCGAATGGCTCGGCTCGGCGAGGGGGAGTATCTGCCCGACGAGTCGTCCAAACCCGCCTACGACGAGCTCTACGGCATTTTCCGCGAGCTCCACGATTCGATGTCGGCGCCCGACTCCCCGATGCGACGACTTCGCTCGGCGCAGCATCGGGCCCGTAGCCAGGAGAAGGTGCCGGCGTGACCCCGCTCGACGGCTTCGAGGTCTGGTTCCTCACCGGGAGCCAGGGTCTGTACGGGGAGGACGTCCTCCGCCAGGTAGCCGACAACTCGGCCCTGATCGCAGCCGGTCTCGATGCCGCGACGGCGATCCCGGTGCGGATCGTCGCCAAGCCGGTGGTGAGCAGCCCGGAGGGGATCGAAGAGGTGTGCCGCCAGGCCAATGTCAGCCCGGCCTGCGTCGGGGTGATCACCTGGATGCACACCTTCTCCCCGGCCAAGATGTGGATCCCCGGCCTGATCGCCCTGGACAAGCCCCTCCTCCATCTCCACACCCAGTTCAACCGCGACCTTCCCTGGGCCGAGATCGACATGGACTTCATGAACCTCAACCAGGCAGCCCATGGCGACCGGGAGTTCGGCTTCATCCTCAGTCGTCTCCGTGTGTCGAGGAAGATCGTGGTCGGGCACTGGCAGGACCCTGCGGTGGCGAGCCGGATCGGGGCCTGGGCACGGGCGGCCTGCGGCTGGCACGAGTCGCGCAGCCTCAAGGTGGCGAGGTTCGGGAGCAACATGCGTCGCGTCGCCGTGACCGACGGCGACCGTCTCGAGGCCCAGGTGAGGCTGGGTGTCGCCGTCGACGGGTTCGGGGTGGCCGATCTCGAGTCGGCGATGGCGGGGGTGGAGCCGGAGGCGGTCGACAAACTGGTCGAGGAGTACCACGACCAGTACGTGATCGCCCCCGAGCTACAGCGTGACGGCGAGCGGCACGAGTCGCTGATCGAGGCGGCGCGAATCGAGCAGGGTCTGCGCGACTTCCTTGGGAGGGGTGGGTTCAATGCCTTCACCGACACCTTCGAGGATCTGGCCGGTCTGCCCCAGCTTCCCGGGATCGCGGTGCAGCGTCTCATGGCGGACGGCTACGGGTTCGGGGCGGAAGGCGACTGGAAGACGGCCACCCTGGTCCGGGTGATGAAGGTGATGGGTTCGGGTCTTGATCGGGGCGCCTCCTTCATGGAGGAGTACACCTACCATTTCGGCGACGGCGGCCCCAAGGTCCTCGGTGCGCACATGCTCGAGGTTTGCCCGTCCATCTCCGCCGACCGCCCCTCATGTGAGATTCATCCCCTCTCCATCGGCGGCAAGCCCGACCCGATTCGTCTCGTCTTCACCGCGCGACCCGGCCCGGGTGTCATCGTCGGGCTGATCGATCTGGGCAACCGGTTCCGTCTCGTCGCCAACGAGGTCGAGCTCACCGAGCCCGATGCCCCTCTCCCCAAGCTCCCCGTGGCCCGCGCCGTGTGGCGGCCACTACCCGACTTCGAGACGGCGGCGGCGGCCTGGCTCCTCGCCGGGGGATCGCATCACACCTGTCTCAGCCTCGATCTCGACCTGGAGATGGTCACCGACTTCGCCGCCATGGCCGGGGTGGAGTTGGCCGCAATCGATCGCGCCACCAGTTTCGCCTCATTCGAACGCGAGCTGCGCTGGAACCAGGCGTATCACCATCTGATCACCGCTCCCTAAGACCGGGCACTCGAGCGAACCTTTCCAAAGGTTTTCAGACTACGTTTGACAGCATTGCGTTGTATGCATAGGATTGCAGTCCTGGGAAGAGCAATGGAGAACAGCCCTTTCGCAGGGTCGAGAAAGGAGCATTAGGGGCCGGGGCAGGCTTTCCTAATGACGTCTGGCCTCGCATCACGAGCCGGCCCGGCACCCCGGGCCGACGCTCCGACATCACCGACCAAGGAGGAGAAACCTGGTGACGACGAGAAAGCATGGTGGCCACCGTCGCAGTGGCCCGTCGGTTCTGATGTCCCTGGCCATGGTCCTGGC
>DATHUL010000159.1:0-7424 GCA_035462285.1 Acidimicrobiia bacterium | reverse complement strand
CGAGGGGACCTGGCGGCCGCCCTCACCCGTGAGACCGGCCGACCTTTGACCAGGAACCATCTCTACGTCGACATGGCACGTGACCTGTTCCGCCAGTACGCCGAGCTGGCCCGCGCACTCGGGGGCCGGGTGGCCCCTTCCAACGAACCGGGTCAGCTCTCCCTGGTCCTGCGCCGACCCTACGGAGTGGTCGGGTGCCTCGTCCCCTGGAACTACCCGCTCCTGCTCCTGGTCTTCAAGGTGGCGCCGGCGTTGGCGGTGGGAAACACGGTGGTGATCAAGCCCGCCTCGGAGACCCCGCTCTCGCTCCAGGTCCTGGCCGGGATCTTCGCCGAGCACCTTCCCGCCGGTGTGGTCAACACGGTCACCGGACCGGGCCGGACCAGAGGCGAAGCCCTGGTCACCGATCCCCGAGTCGACCTGGTCGCCTTCACCGGCTCCACCGAGGTGGGCCGGAGACTGGCCGGCCTCTGTGCCGAACTGGTCAAGCCCTCCCATCTCGAGCTCGGGGGCAAGGACCCGGCCATAGTGTTCGACGATGTCGACCCGGCGGTGGCGGCCGAAGGCGTGGTCTGGGCGTCGTTTCTCAACGCAGGTCAGGTATGCACCTCGACCGAGCTGGTCTACTTCCACCGCTCCCTCTACCCCGAGTTCTTGGAGCGGGCGGTCAAGCTCGCCGAGGGCATACGTCTCGGCGATCCGTTCGACGAGTCGACCCAGGTCGGGCCGATGCGCAGTGAGGCAAGACGCAGCGAGGTGATCCGCCTGGTCGATCGTGCGGTGGCCGCCGGGGCCGAGGTCGTGGCCGGGGGGAACGCCCTGGACCGTCCCGGCTTCTTCATGCAGCCCACGGTCGTGGCCGGGGTCGACCATAAGATGGAGCTGATGCGGGAGGAGGTCTTCGGGCCGGTGATGCCGGTGATGCCGTTCGACGACGACGACGTCGTCTTCGGTCTGGCCGCGGACACTCCTTACGGGCTGGGGGCCAGTGTCTACACCACCAGCCCGGCCCGGGTGGAGCGGGCCTATCGAGAGTTACGGGTCGGTACGGTCTGGGTCAACGACCCGGTCGTCGACAATCTGGCCGCTCCTTTCGGCGGGGTCAGGGCAAGCGGAGACGCAAGAGAGTTGGGTGTCGAGGCACTCGACAGTTTCACGACCCTACGGCATGTGCACTGGAACCTGGAGCTGGTGCCCAAGCCGTGGTGGTTCCGAGAGGAGTGAGAAAATGAGCCTCCAGGGAGATCAGAGCAAGCAGTGGTTTCAGAGGGCGCAGAAGGTCCTGGTCAACGGGGTCTCGAGTCAGTTCCGCTACTGGGGTGACGAGGACACCATCGTCATCGACCACGGCGAGGGTGGGCACCTCATCGACATGGACGGCAAGCGCTACATCGACTACCAGTGCGGATTCGGCCCGATCATCCTCGGCCACGGTGACCCGTTCGTCTCCTCGGCGGTGGCGGATACCGCAGGCGAGGCGACCAGTTTCGCCATGACCCAAAGACGCGAGGTGGAGGCTGCCGAGAAGGTGATCGACGCACTCGACTGGCCCGACGCCATGCGCTTCTCCAACACGGGCACCGAGGCCACGATGCACGCGATCAGGCTCGCCCGCGGTCTGACCGGGCGTGACATCGTGGTCAAGTTCGAGGGCCAATACCACGGGATGCACGACTACGTGCTGTTCTCCACAGCCGGCGTCCCGGTCAGCGGTCTCGGCTCCAGATTCCGCCCGATTGCCCTCCAGTCGAGCTCGGGGATACCCGAGGCGATCAGGTCGCTGGTGCGCACCCTTCCCTTCAACGACCTGGAGCTGGTCGAGCGGGCATTCAAGGACGAGGGCCAGCGGATCGCGGCCGTGATCGTCGAGCCGATGCTGGGCAACGCCTTCGGGATCATGCCCCTGCCCGGGTTCCTCGAAGGGCTGCGGGCCTTGTGCGACGAGTACGGGGCGTTGCTCATCTTCGACGAGGTCAAGACCGGGTTCCGGGTCGCCTACGGCGGGGCCTGTGAGTGCTTCGGGGTCAAGCCGGACATCGGCACCTACGCCAAAGCCATGGGCAACGGGTTCCCGGTTGCGGCCATCGCCATGACCGACCGGGTGGCCGCCGGCTGGCGGTCCTCGGGCATCGCCCAGGCCGGCACCTACTCCGGGAACGGCATGGCGGTGGCCGCCGCGTCGGCGACCATCGAGCGGCTCGCCACCGGAGAGCCTCACGCCGCAATCGAGAAGGTGGGCCGAAGCCTCATGGAGGGCATCGACAAGGTGCTGGCCGATCGCGGGGTCGAGGGCAGGGCGACCGGTCACCCGTCGATGTTCTCGATCTTCCTGGGTGAGGGCGACCTCGACGAGTTCAGGCACACCTCGAAGCACAACGAGCCTCTCTACGAGGAGATCCTGTTCGGGATGATCCGGCGTGGTGTCATGCCCTGTCCCGACGCCCTGGAGCCATGGTTCGTCTGCGCCGCCCACACCGACGACGACGTCGCCACCACGCTCCAGGTGTTCGACGAGTCGCTGGCCGAGGCCCTCGGCTGAGCACCATTCGAAAGGCCGAGCCGGCGGACTTCGCCGAGCTGTTGACACTCTGCGAGGAGTTCTGTCTCGTCGACGGGCATCCATTCGACCAAGAGCGGGTCACCTCCGCCCTCCAGCCTCTGCTCGCCGACGACACCCACGGCGAGGTGTGGGTGGTAGCGGGGGAGAACAGCCTGGACGGCTATGCCGTGATCACCTGGGGCTACAGCATCGAATCCGGCGGCCCCGACGTCCTGCTCGACGAGATCTACCTGGTCGAGCCGGGGACCGGGGCAGGGTCGGTGTTGCTCGAGCGGTTAATCGCCAGGGCCAGGGAGCGGGGCGCAGCCGCCATCTTCCTCGAGACCGAGATGTCGAACACCGCGGCGCGGAGGTTCTACAGCCGTCACGGGTTCTCGGTCGAGGACTCGGTCTGGATGCACCTCGATCTCACCCCACCCGAGGATGGATCGACCCTGGCGTAACAACGCAGGTCGGGGAAGCGTCATTACGGTGCGATGACCTGCCCAGAACGACGGATACGGGAACGGGTGTGGCCGAGAGCAATGACATCGAGGGCTTCTACCGTCTCCACTCCGATTCGGTCTACTCCTATCTCGTCTCGCTGTGCCGTGATCGATCCCGGGCGGAAGATCTGATGCAGGACACATTTGTCAAGGCGACCCGGGCACTGGGCGGCTATCGCGGCGGCAGTCCCAAGGCGTGGCTGTTCTCGGTGGCCCGTACCGTGTATCTCGACGACCTTCGACGACGTGCCCGGCGCCCGGTGCTGGTCGAGGAACAGGACTTCGCCGCCGCACCCGTCTCCGATCCGGTGGAGCAGGACGCAATCGAGCGTGCCCTGGGCCGGCTTCCGGAGCGGCAGCAGACCGCGCTGGTCCTCTCCGACCGGGTCGGGCTGGCCGGGTCCGAGGTGGCAGCCGCCCTCGGCATCAGCGAGGGCGCGGCCCGGGTGCTGGTCCATCGGGCGAGACAGACGTTCAGGGTGGCCTACGACGAGGAAACGGGATGAGCCACGACCAGATCCAGGACCTGTTGGAGGGTTACGTCGACGAAACCCTGGACCGGAGGACACGACGCCAAGTCCAGGCACATCTCGCCGTTTGCGAGCAATGCCGGGCGATCCTCGACGGTATTCCCCCGGTCGTGTTGGGCGATGACGCCGCCACCTTGGACGAGCGTGGAATGCGACGTGCGGTTCGACGCTCGATGCTTCGGATCGCCACCGACGCACTGATGCTCCTGTTCGTCGGGTGGCTTGGGGTATGGGTCGTCTCCCTGCTGATCGTCCAACCGCTGATCCTGAATCGGGGGGATCGGGCCGCAGCAGCCACCATCGCCACCGTGGACGCGGCCATCATGCTCAACCCGGGGGTCACCGTCGAGGGGTACTCCTACCGCAGCGGCATCGCGGCCAGGTTCACAGAGGTCGACCTGGCCCTCCCGGTGGGGAGCGCCATGAAGTCTCTCGGCACGGTCGACTCCAGGATCGGGCTGTTCGGATTCGGCGATATCGGCGGTGGAAGGCTTTTCCCGTATCTGTCGGAAGGGACGGATCGGGGCGGGGGCGAAGAGCGTCTCGAGGCGGTGGGAGCAGGCACCGTGGCCACCGTCGCTCTGTGGCTCGAACCTACGCTGGACGTTGCCACTGCCCAGGGAACGGTCGACTCGGCGGCGGCAGATGTCAGCGTGGTCTGGGCCGGATTCGAAGTGACCGGCACCGAGGGTTCCGATCTGGCGCCGGGCGGCGTCCTCGGATACGGGACCTGCGGGGGGTTCCCCATCACGGTCTCGGGCGCCGCCGGGTCCAGCGGCGGTGGTTCGGGCACGGCTCTTGGAGGTCCTGTTTCGATCAGCACTGCGCTCGACGAGACCCGCCGGGCGCTCGGGATGCTGCTCGAGCATCCCGAGCTGCTCGCCGGACTGGGGGCCTCGGTCGACGATGCGTCCGATGCCCTGGGACGTCTCGAGCGGTCCCAGGTGGCCCAGTTGGTTGTGACAGGGCCCACTCCCGAGGTGCTTCGTTTCATCGACGAGGTGGCGCCGGACGCCGTCTCCGTCATCGAATTCGACTTCGTCAACTGGTCGCAACCGCCCTGTGGGAGATGAGAAATTGACCGTCTACGAGACAATCAAGCTGAACCGCAAGATGATCTGGGCCGGGATCGTCCTCGGATATGTCCTCGCCGTCGTGTTGACGGGAGTGCGGATCGCCGGCACCGGCAGCACGCCAGGTGAGATCTTGGGCTCGGTCTCCCTGGGCGTGGCCGCCTCGGTCGCCCCGACCGTGGCCCTGCTCTCGTTGGATCGACGCCCGGCGCTACTCCCTGCGGCATCCCTGATCGCACTGCTCCTGGGCTTGGTCGACCTGACACTGCTCCCGCTCTGGCTTCTGCTCGCCGCGGTCTGGGGGTGGGCACACAGCCGGAGACCGGTCAAAGCCGAGGTCTCCCGCCGCCAGTGGTGGGGACGAGCTGTCATGGCGTTCGGAGTGGTCTTGAGCGTGTTCGTCCTCTTCGTGCATCTCGACCCGTATTGCACCGTGACGATGGGCGACGGGACCGTGCGGGAAGTCGACCCGGCCGAAAGAGGTCTTGGCTCAGGGTGGCGTTTCGGCCCGACTACTTCGGTTGGGACCGATACCGGCCAATCGGGATTCGACCGACCAGTCTCGTCCCGCTGCATATCGGACAACGTTGTCTGGGGCGAGGCGGTGGCATCGCTGCTGCTGAGCGTCACCGTGGTCGGCGCCGCGGTGCGCTGGCCGGTCAACTCTGATCGGCGGGCAACAGCACCTGACATCGCCGCGGCACCTAACGTGAGTCGATGATTCGAGTCGCCATCTCCGGCGCCGGCGGGAAGCTGGCGAGCCCGATAGCCAGCGCGGTGATCGAGGCGGAGGATCTCGAGCTGGCCGCCCTCTACAACCCGAACCGGCCCGGAATCGAGCTCCACGGTATGACCGTGACCGGCTCCGGCGACGAGATCGAAGCCGATGTGATGGTGGAGACCGCCCACCCCGACGTGGTCTTCGACAACCTGGAGGTGTGGCGTGCCCGGGGCATGGCAACCGTCGTCGGCACTTCCGGCTTCACCCCGGAGCGCCTGAGTCGGCTGCGGGAGGTGTGGGGCGAGGAAGGCCCGCCGGTGCTGGTCGTCCCCAACTTCTCCATCGGTGCGGTTCTGATGATGCGCTTCGCCTCCGAGGCGGCCGGTCACTTCGAAGCGGTCGAGATCATCGAGCGTCACCACTCCACCAAACCAGACGCGCCGTCGGGCACCGCCCTGGCCACCGCCATGGGGATCTCCGCCGCGGGCGCAGGCTCGTCGGGAGAGTCGGCCGAGCTGGTGCCGGGTGCTCGTGGCGCCGACGTGGAAGGAGTCCGGGTTCATGCTCTGCGGCTCCCCGGCCTCATCTCCCAACAGGAGGTCGCCCTGTCCAACGCCGGGGAGGTGCTTTCCATCGAGCATCTCTCCACCAGCTACCAATCCTTCGCCTCGGGCGCCCTCACCGCCATCCGCGGCATCGCCAATCTCCCTTCCGGGGTCCATCTCGGGCTCGACGCCGTCCTCTAGGGAACTGACCTCGGTTTGGGGTCCTCCGATGGATGCGCCCAATTCTCAATGCAGCGCGTCACGAATACGTGACGCCCAGCATTAGGAACGCGGTGTCAGCCTCAGACTCGCCCCAGCAGCCCGTCTGGGAGGTCGGGGAAGAAGGAGTAGACGCGTTCGCCGGTGAAGAGACGGGAGGCGGGATCCCAGGGGAAGAAGATGACATTGCGCCAGACCAGCTTCTCGTGGGTCGGCTCCATCTCCAGCCAGGGCGCGGTGAAGGTGCCGTTGACCACCGCCTCCTCGCACACCCCCTGCGGGCCGACCACGATCCCGGTCAGGGCGAAGTCGATGTCGGGGAAGGCGGTGAGCAGCTCGGTGTAGAACCGGGTGGCGCCCTGGTGACCTTCCCATCGATGTCCGGTCTGGACCAACTCGTAGATGCAATCGTCGGTCAGCGTCGCCATGAGCCCGGCGATGTCGCGGGCATCCTCGGCCTTTGAGTGAGCCTTCCACAGGTCACGCACTGCGGCATAGTCCCCGGGTGTCTGGGCGAGTAGATCACGCACGTGCGGACGTTTGTCCATCGATTCCTGGATCAAGGGGTGGGTCATCGGGTGTGGTACCTCATGGCCCGGCGAGGTTAACCCCTAGCGGAAGACCAGGATCGTGGCTGCCCCGGCCAACAGACAGTAGATGGCGAAAGGGATCAGGCCGACACGATGGAGCATGCTGATCAGGAAGGCGATGGCCAGATAGCCGGACACCGCGGCCACTGCCATCCCCACCAGCAGCTCGGGACCGAGACCGCCCGTCTCGCTCAGGCCGAGGAGCTGGCTGAGACCGCCTCCGGCGATGGCGGGGATCCCCAACAGGAACGAGAAGCGGGCCGCCTCGGTTGGGCCGAACTGACGGCCGGCCGCTGCCGAGATGGTCATTCCCGACCTGGAGATGCCGGGGACCAGGGCAAGTGCCTGGGCCACTCCGACCACGATCGCGTCGGGAACGCGGCCCTCGACCAGGCTCCTCGCCCCGGTGGCCAGTCTCTGTCCCACGATCAGGACGGCGCCGGTGAAGACCAAGCTCCATCCCACATTGCTCACGGTGTCCTGAAACCGCTCCAGGGTGTCGGCGAGGGGGAGCCCGATCAATGCAGGGATCGTCCCGATCCCGACCAGCAAGGCGATCTTGCGCCCCTCCGGGTCGGTCCGGAATCGGAGCACCCGGAGCACGTCGGCCCGGTAGTAGACCAGCACCGCGAGCAAGGTGCCGAGGTGGAGCACGGCCGAGACCGCCAGTGACGGAGGCTCCATCTCGACGCCCAGTTCAC
>DATHUL010000158.1:0-9131 GCA_035462285.1 Acidimicrobiia bacterium | reverse complement strand
ATGGCCTGACGAATCGCCTCCAGCGTCGCCTCTGCGATCTGGCGGGGCCTGGTGGATGTGGCCGCAGCCCCCTTCGCTGCGCCGGTGAACAGGTCGCTGTCCCAGCGCAGAGTGACGGTGACCTCGGCTCGGGAACCGTCGAGCACCTCTCCGACGTCGATCAGGGCGGGCCGGAAACCACCTTCGAAGTCGCTGTCGGCGAGCTGGACCACGGAGACGACCCGGCGGTCGATCTCCTCACCGAACAGTGCCTGACTCAGCGACTGGACGTCGCGAACCAGTTGCTTCGGAGGCTTGTTACGACGGGCCAGGACATGGATTTCCTCTATGTGACCGTTGCCCGCCACGATCCGGGCCGCCTCGACTCCGTCGATCCGACTGATCTTGTCCTGGAGGGCATTCAGGTCCATCGTCCCCGAATCGTACCCGTCGGCGAAGAGGTTCCCTGGCATACCAGGGACCTTTTCCTCTTGTCCCGGCTCTGTGAACCCTCTAGATTGCCTATTGCTGGAAGGTAATTCATGGGAAACGTGGGGCAGCCGAGGTCATCAGACCCGTCTGCCCGGCCCGTGGCGGGCGAAGTCAGGGGCCTTTGACATGTGAAAGTTTCCCCGTCACCTTTGCCGGGGAATAGGTGAGAACCGGCGTCAGACGTCGGCCTGTAACTGGACGCCCACTACCAAGCGGAGCGGATCGTCAACACCGTCGCACAAAGACGGTGTAATACGGCACCAACAGGTGAGCGTTATCAGGATGAAGGCATCTCTGGCCCGAACTCGAAACCGGCGCGAGCCTGTGGCTTGTGTCCGGTAGCACCCGGATCGGCTGATGCGAGACGCCGGCTCACCAGACAAGACGGGCGATCATGTCATCCTGGGGGCCCATGAAGCGAGGTAGGAAACGACCGGTGCGGGGATGGTTTGCCCGTCTCCGGCCCACGGTGCAGCGTCGACTGCGCATTGCCGTGCCTTATGCCTTCATGGGTCTGGCTGCGCTGGTCGGTTCCTTTCTCGTCTCCGAGCCCCCGGATTGGGGTTATTGGCTTCCCTTCGCCGTTCTCTTCGTCCTGCTCGAGTTCTTTGCGGTCGAGGTCAACGACCGCATGCTCCAATCATCCTCGGTGATGGTGGCGATGACTGCCGGCGTGATCCTCGCAATGAGACCCGATTCCGAAGCGATGTTTGGATTGGCCCTCATGTGCGGGCTGGCGATCTTTACACCGGCGGACTTCAGGGAACGGCGGTGGTTCCAACCACTGGCCAACTTCGGTCAATTCGTTCTCGCAGGGGCGGTAGCGGGGTTCATACTCGATCTCTATCTGGTGGGGGTGGCGGTCACCACCGACTCCCTGCTACTGGTATTGGTGGTATCGGCAGCGGCCGCCCTGGCCTATACCACGGTGCAGAATGTTCTCGTCCGACGCGCGGTCAGGACCGTGTTCGGTCGGGACAACCTCGAGCCCTGGTCGCAGATGCCTGCCCTGTTCGCCGGCCAGGTGACCATGGGCCTCCTCGGTGGTCTGATCGGCGCCGCCTTCCTCATCGCCGATCGCGACGCCATCATCGTGTTCATCGTCGGGGTGTACGCCATCGGCCATCTCTCCTTGTACGCCTTCGCCCAACTGCGCGACTCCCACATCAGCTCGATCCGCGGCTTCGTCAAGACGCTCGAGGCCAAGGACATGTACACCCGGGGCCACACCGAGCGGGTCGCCTTCTTCGCCCAGATGATCGGTGAGGAGCTCAAGTTCACCGGCACCCAGTTGGAGACGGTGCGCTGGTCGGCGCTGATCCACGATCTGGGCAAGCTGGCCGTGCCCACCGAGCTGATCCGGAAGCGGGGGCGGCTCGACGACAAGGAGTACGCCGAGATGAAGGCACACGCCCGTCTCGTCGAGGAGATCCTGGCCGAGGTGGACTTCCTGCGGCCCATGGTCGAGATCGCCTCCAACCATCACAGCAACGACGACGGAAGCGGGCACGGGGGCGGGCACAGCGAGGGCCGGTCCCCCAGTCTCGAGGCCAACATCATCGCCGCCGCCGATGCCTTCGACGCGATGACGTCTGCCCGGTCCTATCGGATGGCGTTGTCGCAGCAGTACGCCCTCGCCGAGTTGAGACGCAATTCGGGAGCGCAGTTCGATCCGGCGGTGGTCGACGCATTCGAGCGGGCGTTGAACAAGACCGGTCAGCGATGGGGCGCACCACATGTCGACGACGAGGAGATGGCCCGTCGTCTCGCCGAGGAGCCGGAGCTGACCCTCCGTGGCTGAGATGGGCCCCCGCACCCTGTCGTTGGTCTCCTGGCTCTACGCCGTCGTCATCGCCGGTCTCGGGATCTATGCCTCCACCGTCGCCACCAGCAGCCTCCTCACTCTCCTGATCGCTGTCACCGCATTGGTGATCGCCTCCACCGTGGGGGTGGCCGCCTCCAGCTCGGGAAACAGATTCACCACGGGCCTGGCCGTGGCCGCCGCCGTCCCCTTGGTCTTGGGGCAGGGTGATCGGGTCGATCTCGGCGGCTCGGTCGCCATCTACGGAATCGGCCTGGCCATCGTCTGGGTGATTCGGTACGCACGCGGCGAGGGACACACCGCCCTGCTCCCCACCGTAGTTCGACGTTTCGCCGGTTACGTCGTCTACGCCAACATCTACTCGTCGCTTAGGGTGGGGCCCTTCGCCGAGCTCAACGGCGGCTGGGGAGACCTGTTCCCGTTCACGGTGGCCCTGGCCGCATGGATCGGTGTCGAGGTCGTGCTCCGGGCGGTGCTGGTGGTGGGCAAGCGCGAGTTGTCGCGCGGCTATCTCGCCCGCTCCCTCCTCCACGATCTGAACGTATTTCTCGGTCTGGCCATGACCGGGGCCCTGTTCGGGGAGTTGTGGCCCCAGCTTCGATGGTGGGCCCTCCCCATCGCCCTCCTCCCTTATTCGTTTGCCCACCTCGCCTTCGGGCGGTTTCAGCAGACCAAGGTCACCTACAAGCAGACGATCAGGGCACTGGCTCGCATCCCGGAGGTCTCCGGGCTCGGGGTCGACGGCCACGCAGACCGGACCACGGATCTGGCTTCGGCGATGGCCAAGGAGATCGGTTTGGGCCCGGTCCAGGTGGAGGACGTCGAGTACGCCGGGCTGATGCACGACATCGGGCGGGTCAGCCTCAACGAGCCCCAGATCCTGCGTATGGGCTACAGCGACGACGACATCGCCCGATGGAGCTCGGAGATCATCGCCGAGTCGCCGTATCTGAGTCGAGTGGCAGCCCACGTCCGTCACCAGTACGAGCCCTATCGCAAACCCGGGGAGCAGACCGACCCCGATGTCTCGGTGGTCTCGAGGATCGTCAAGGTTGCCGCCGCCTACGACTGGCAAGTGCACCAGGACGGCCTCTCCCCACTCCAGGCATTGGAGAACCTCCACGCCGGGGCGGCCTACGAGTATGACCCCAGGATCGTGGCCTCACTCCGGCGCCTCCTGGAGAGCCGGGACGTGCTGACGCCGGCTCGGGTCTGAGTCGATCAAGGCTGGCTGGCAGAGCCGGGCTGGGCGTGGGCGCCGCGCCTGAAGTAGCGGCGGGGCCGACGCAGCTCATGCTCGAGGAAGCGGCCGAGACCGACGGCGAGAAAGACGTCCCCCAGACTGATCACCTCGCCCAGGGCGCCGAGGCGAAGCGGGATCACGTCTGCGAGCAGGGTGAGACGGGAGTCGGCGTCCAGGATGATGTGTTTGAAGGAGCCGGACAGGTCGGGCTCGGTGACGGTGAAGCCGCTTGCCACCTCGGCCGCCTCGGCCAGGACCGGCATCCCCCCGTTGAGGGCGATGACGGTGAAGTTCATCAGCACCCCCAGACCGGAGAGCCACATCCCGGGGCGAGATCGATTCAGCAGCACCATGACCATGAGCAGACCGTATGAGAGGAGCACCATGCCGAGACCGAGACCATCGGCCCAGTCGGTGCCCGGGAGCCAGGCGGTGCCGAACTGCAGACCGAGGGCGATCAGCAGCAACCACCAGGCGCTCAGTTCGATGTCTCCGAGATTGGTGAGACGACCTCCGCGCAACACGGCCATGCTCAGAGCGATGAACAGGACGAGGGCCAGCCATAGCATTGGCCCCCGACGGTAATACCGGACGCGGGCTCACAGAAAGGGAAGAGTTTGGTCTCGTACCAGGTAACCGGAGCCAGGGCCACGATCACCATCGACGATCCCGATCGTCACAACCCGATGTCGGTGGAGACGATGCATGGGCTTCTCGAGGCGACCCGGAGGGCGGTGGACGACCCCGTAGTCCGGGTCCTGGTCTACACCGGCGCAGGCGACAGGGCCTTTTCGGCGGGCGGGAACCTGTCCGGGTCCTTCGTCGACGATCCGGTCTCGCTCCACCAGGCTCGGGGCGCCCTGGCAGACCTGTTCCGCCTCATGACCCGGGGGGGCAAGCCGACCGTGGCCCGGGTCAACGGGCACGCGTTGGCCGGGGGGTTCGGTCTGGCCGTCGCCTGCGACGTGACCATCTGCGTGGAGGGGGCGAAGCTGGGGCTGCCCGAGATCGACGTAGGGCTGTGGCCGATGATGATCTCGGCTCTCCTGACCCGGGTGATGCCGAGAAAGGCGGTGCTGGAGCTGATGCTGACCGGCCGGCTCATCGATCCCCACGAGGCGCAGCGACTCGGTGCGGTTTCCCGGGTGGTCCCGCCGGCACAGCTCGACGCCGCCGTCTCCGAGACAGTCACGGCCCTCGAGGCCAAGAGCGGGACGGCGACGCTGATCGGCCGGGACTCGTTCTACGGCATGGCCGACCTCGATCTCGACGCCGCCCTCGACCGGCTTCAGACCGGGCTCACCGCCATCGCAGCGAGCGGAGACGCCGCCGAGGGGATCGCCGCATTCAGGGAGAAGCGCCCCCCGGTCTGGGGCGAGCCCTCCCGGTAGACGGCTCAGCCAAGGTTGGGGCCAAGTGGCCCATGGGCTAGAGCAGGGTTGTCTATAGCCTGCTGGTGATGAAGAGTCGGAGGATCGCCATCGTCGGTTGGACGCTCATCTGGGGTGGGTTGTTCACCTTCGGCTATCTGGGCTGGCAGTTGTTGGGAACCGACGTGCTCAACGCACGGGTCCAGGCCGAGGCCGCGGTGACGCTGGACCGGCATCTCGAAGTTGCCGCCGAGGAGCCGGTTGTTGTCGAGGTGGTCGAGGTGGTCGAGGAGGAAGCGGAGGGGGAGGAGCCCTCCCGAGTCGAGCATTTCCAGGAGACGCCGCCCGTCGAAGGCGAGGGCTTCGCCCGGATCAGTGTCCCCTCGGTCGGTCTGGAGGCCGTGGTGTTCGAAGGCGTGTCCAGCTCCACCCTGGCCAAGGGACCGGGGCACATGCCGGGAACGCCCCTTCCCGGCCAGCCCGGGAACTCCGTCATCTCGGGGCATCGGACCACCTACGGTCGCCCCTTCTACGACTTCGACCTCCTGGTTGCCGGCGATCGGATCGAGGTCGAGACCAGCATCGGGCTTCACGTGTACGAGGTCCGCGAGTCGTTCGTGGTGGTGCCCACCGACGTCTGGGTCACCGACGACAAAGCGGGGGCCTGGCTGACGTTGACCACCTGTCATCCCCGCTTCTCTGCCCGGGAGCGGTTGATCGTGACCGCCGAGCTGGTGGAAGGGCCCAATCTCGAGTACGTGCAGTTCCTCGACCGGCTCCCGTCGCCCGCCTAGCTCCCGGCGCGGTCAGCCGGTCTTCTCCTCCAGCGCCTCGACGGTCAGCACCCCGTTGAACACTTCGGTCACCTCGCCGGTCCCGTCGAGGAAGTAGGTCACCGGCAGCCCGAAGTTCGGATACGACTGCTCGAAGGCTGCGTTGCCGATGGCGAGGGGGTAGTCGGGGCGGATCTGGGCGGCGAAGGCTTGGGCATCTTCGAGACGGTCCTCGACTGCGACACCAATCACCGCAATGCCCGGGCTCGCCGTCGCGAAGGCCGACAGGTCGGGGATCTCCTCGCGACACGGTGGGCACCACGACGCCCAGAGATTGAGGACCATCGGCCGTCCGTCACCCGAGATGTGATCGGCGAGGGTGAAGCTGCCGCCCTCGAGCAGCTGGACCGTGAAGTCGGGCGCAGGCTCACCGGTCTCGGCGCTCCCGGAGCGGCCGTCGAGGGCCCAGGCCAGGGCCAGGCCGACGACGAGGACCGTGACGAACACCCCGGAGAGCAGGAAGCCGCGTGGCGGGAGCGGGTCGGCCCGGTCGTCAGGCAGAGGCCATTCTCCTCAACACATAGTGGAGGATGCCACCGTTGCGCAGGTACTCCACCTCGATCGGTGTGTCGACACGGGCCACGGTCGTGAACCGTCTCACCGAACCGTCGGCGCCGGTCGCTGTCACCTGCACCAGCTGTCGCGGCTGCAGGGTGTCCGACACCGCGATGTCGAACGTCTCGGAGCCATCGATCCCGAGAGTCGCAGAGTCCTCGCCTTCGAGGAAGGTGAGAGGCAAGACACCCATCATGACCAGATTGGATCGGTGGATCCGCTCGAACGACTTGGTGATCACGGCCTTCACACCGAGGAGGAACGCCCCCTTCGCCGCCCAGTCCCGCGACGACCCCATCCCGTAGTCGCTGCCCGCGATCACGACCAGTGGGACCCCGGCGTCCTGATAGTGCATTGCCGCGTCGTAGACCGACTTCACCTCCCCGTCGAGGAAATCGGTGGTCCATCCCCCTTCGGTTCCCGGCGCCAGCTCGTTGCGAACCCGGATGTTGGCGAAGGTCCCCCTGGTCATCACCCGGTCGTTGCCCCGGCGGGACCCGTAGGAGTTGAACATCGCCGGCTGGACACCCTGGGCGATCAGGTATTGGCCGGCCGGGCTGGCCGGTGAGATGTTCCCGGCCGGGCTGATGTGATCGGTGGTCACCGAGTCGCCCAGTTTGGCCAGCACCCTCGCCCCCGTCACCGGCTCGATCCGGGCCGGCTCCGGGGTGAGCCCGACGAAGAACGGAGGCTCCTGGATGTAGGTGGAGTCCTCGTCCCATTGGTACAGGTCCGACTCGGGCGTGGTGATGGCGCGCCACTCCTCCGACCCGGTGAAGACATCCGAGTACCTGTCCACGAACTGGCTCTGTTTGACGAAGCTGGTGACGGTTTGGTCGATCTCGTCCTGAGTCGGCCAGATGTCCCTGAGATAGACCTCGTTGCCGGAACGGTCCAGCCCCAGAGGCTCGGCGATCGGGTCCCAGTCGACCGTGCCGGCTATGGCATAGGCCACCACCAGAGGCGGGGAGGCCAGGTAGTTGGCCCGGGCATCGGGCGAGATCCTCCCTTCGAAGTTCCGGTTGCCGGACAGGACCGACACCGCGACCAGCCCGTTCTCGTTGACCGCCCTCGAGACCGGCTCGGGCAATGGGCCCGAGTTGCCGATGCAGGTGGTGCATCCGTAGCCGACCACGAAGAAGCCGAGCGCTTCGAGGTCTTCGAGCAGACCGGAGCCGGTCAGGTACTCGGTGACCACCTTGGAGCCGGGCGCCAGCGACGACTTCACCCACGGTTTTCTCTCCAACCCCAACTCCCGGGCCCGACGAGCGACCAGACCGGCGCCGATCATCACGTCGGGGTTTGAGGTGTTGGTGCACGAGGTTATGGCGGCGATCACCACGTCACCATCGGTCAGCTTGAACCGCTCTCCCTCGTATTCCACGTCGACACCGATCTTGGGCTTGAGCGCGCCGGCAGGGGCGGGCAGCCCGCCCTCGTCCTCCCAGCTCACCACGGTCGAGTTGGTCGATCCGCCGTTCTTGCCGAACAGATTGGTCAGATCCGAGCGCCACTGGGTCTGCATGGCGGAGAGGGTGATCCGGTCCTGAGGCCGTCGCGGGCCGGCCAGGGAGGGCTCCACCGTGGACATGTCCAGCTCCAGGGTCGAGGAGTAGAGGATCTCCCTCTGGTCGTCGCGCCACAGTCCCTGGGTCTTGTAGTACTGCTCGACGGTGTCGATCAGCTTGTCGTCACGACCGGTGAGCCGCAGGTACCTCAGTGTCTGCTCGTCCACCGGGAAGAAGCCGACCGTCGCTCCGTACTCCGGGGCCATGTTGGCGATCGTGGCCCGGTTGGCGACGGGCATCTCGGCCAGGCCGGGCCCGTGGAACTCGACGAACTTGTCCACCACCCCGTGTTCCCGGAGCAACTCGGTCACCCGGAGCACGAGGTCGGTGGCGGTCGCCCCCTCGGCCAGCTTGCCGGTGAGCCTGAACCCCACCACCTCGGGGAGCAGCATGTAGATCGGCTGGCCCACCATGGCCGCCTCGGCTTCGATGCCACCCACTCCCCATCCGACCACGCCGAGACCGTTGATCATGGTGGTGTGGCTATCGGTCCCGACCAGGCTGTCGGGGTAGAGCCACCGGCCGTCGTCCCAGACCACCTTGGCCAGGTACTCCAGGTTGACCTGGTGGACGATCCCGGTGGCCGGCGGCACCACCCGGAAGTTGGCGAAGCCCGACTGGCCCCACTTGAGGAACTCGTACCGCTCCTGGTTTCGCTCGAACTCTTTGCGCGAGTTGATCATGAGCGCATCGGCCCGGGCGAAGGCGTCGACCTGCACCGAGTGGTCGACCACCAGGTCGACCGGGATCAACGGGTTGACCTTATGCGCAGCAGCTGGGTCACCGGTCATGCGAACGATGGCCGAGCGCATCGCAGCCAGGTCGACGACGGTGGGCACTCCGGTGAAGTCCTGGAGCACGACCCTCCCCGGCACGAACGGGATCTCGCCATCTCCGACCCGAGTCGGGTCGTAGGCGGCGATCCGCCTGATGTCGTCCTCGGTGATCGCCTTGCCGTCGAGATTGCGCAAGGCGGACTCGAGCAGGACCTTCATCGAATAGGGGAGCCGCTCGGCGCCTTCGATGGCATCGAGACGTGCGATCTCCCTGGTCCCGAGGGCGGTTTCGACCGTGGCCCGGGCCCGAAACGGATCAATGGACATGGGGACCTTTCAGTGTTCTCTGCACCTCAGGCTACCGAGTGAGGACGTCCTAGCCCTCAGGCTGCCCCCCGTAATCAGAGCTCAGTTGTCGGCACCCGGAAAAACGGGCAGAAATCGCCGACTACCGATCACGATCACCCGATGCTGACCGGGACCCGGGTGACGC
>DATHUL010000157.1:0-3563 GCA_035462285.1 Acidimicrobiia bacterium | reverse complement strand
ACACATCCGCCTCCTATTCGCCGACGGCGACCCGGGACACCCTGCGCACCGAGATGTTCTCACCCATCTTGGAGGCGAGTTGGGCCACCATCTCGCCCACCGTGCCGTCGAACTTCTCCGCGTTGACGAACTTCTGGTCGTAGAGGACGTTCTCGGCGAACCACGACTCGATCCGCCCTTCGACGATCCGGTCGATGACATGCTCCGGCTTGCCCTCGGCGACAGCCTGGCGTGAGATCAACTCCCGCTCTTTGGCCAGGGCGTCCTGATCCACCTGGTCGCGGGTGACCCAGGTGGGGCGACCCCAGCTGACGTGCATGGCGATGTCGTCGGCAACCTGGCGGAACTCGTCGCTCTTGGCCACGAAGTCGGTCTCGCACACCAGCTCGACCAGCACCCCCATCACCGGGCGCTCGTTCTGGACATGGACATAGCTGCCGATGGCGCCCTGATTGGCCTCTCGGTCGGCCCGCTTCGCCATCTGGGCCTGTCCCCTCTCCCGAAGCAATTCGAACGCCCGCTCCAGATCGCCCCCGGCGTCGGTGAGAGCCTGCTTGGCGTCCATCATCCCCACCCCGGCTTCCTGTCTCAGCTTCTGGACATCTTTGGCGCCGAACTCAGCCACCGACGGTCTCCGCTTCTGGCTCGGCGCCGGCTTCATCTGTGCTGGCCGCGTCATCGGTGGCGGCCGCGTCATCGGTGGCGGCCGCGTCATCAGTCGGGTCGCCGTCATCGGTCGGGGGGGACACCTCCTGCTCGAAGTCGGCTCCGTGATCATCCCCGGCTCCGGTCACCACGGTGTCTTCGACCGGGACCTCGGCGACCGGCGCCTGCTCCTGGCCGGGCTCGTCGCCCTTGCCCGCCTTGCCGGTGGCGAGACGCCGACCCTCGATGGCGGCGTCGGCGATCGCCCCTGCGATCAGGTCGGCGGCCCGGATGGCATCGTCATTGCCGGCTATCACGAAGTCGATCAGGTCGGGATCGCTGTTCGAGTCGACCAATGCGATCACGGGAAGCCCGAGACGGGCCGCCTCGGTGACCGCGGTGGTCTCGGTGTTGACGTCGACGATGAACACCGCATCCGGCGTCTTCTGCAAGTCGACCACACCGCCCAGGTTCTGCTCCAGCTTGGCCAGCTCGCGTCTCAGCTTGAGACGCTCCTTCGTGGGCAGGGCGTTGATCTCGCCGGAGGCCTCGAGCCGGCGCAACTCGCGCATGTAGAAGATTCGCTTCTGGATGGTCTGGAAGTTGGTCAGCATCCCGCCCAGCCAGCGATAGTTGACATAGGGCATGCTCGATCGGGTGGCGTGCTCGGCCACCGCGGTCTGAGCCTGCTTCTTGGTCCCGACGAAGAGGACCGTCCCCCCGTTCGAGGTGAGATCGGTCACGTACTTGGTGGCTTCGGCGATCTGGTCCACCGTCTGGCGGAGATCGATGATGTGGATCCCGTTGCGCTCCCCGAAGATGAAGGGACGCATCTTCGGGTTCCATCGGCGAGTCTGGTGCCCGAAATGGACACCGGCCTCCAAGAGCTGCTTCATTGTGACTGCGGCCACAACTACTCCTTTCTGGTTCTTTCCTCCGCTTGCCGGCAGAGCCCACCCGGGTATCCGAGTGACCCTCGTACGGGACGCGCCCGACCAGCGAGGGTTCGACAAGCGTGCGTGATTGCCCGGATTCTACGAGTCGGGCCGATGGTTGGGTAATCGACCCTGCCCCGGTTCAGCCCCAGGAAGGCTCGCCGAGACGGTTGCGCAACGACATCATCGTCTTGGCGTGGATCTGGCACACCCTCGACTCGGTCACCCCGAGCACGTCCCCGATCTCGGCCAGGGTCATGCCCTCGTAGTAGTACAGCGTCACCACCAGACGCTCACGCTGGGGGAGACGGTTGATCGCATCGACCAGTCCGTGCCGTGTCTCCTCGGCCTGGAACACCGTTTCGGGAGACACGCCGGCAGGATCGGCCAGCATGTCGCCTACCGAAGTCGAGGAGTCTGCCCCTACGAACTCGTCGAGTGCGGCGATGCCCGACCGGCCGATCTCGGCCAGGGCGCTCTGCAGGTCCTCGACCTCCATCTCCAGGGTCTCCGCCAACTCCTGGTCGGTCGGCGCCCGCTGCAGGCTGTGCTCCATCTCGGCGATGGCGGTCTCGATCTGGCGGGCCCGGGACCGAACCGAGCGGGGGACCCAGTCGAGCGCCCGCAACTCGTCGAGAATCGCCCCTTTGATCCGGTTGATCGCATAGGTCTCGAACTTGAACCCTCGCTCCAGCTCGAACTTGTCGATGGCGTCGATCAGCCCGAACAACCCGTAGCTGGCCAGGTCGTTCTGATCGACCGATCGGGGCAGCCCGGCCCCAACCCGGCCGGCCACGTACTTGACCAACGGCGAGTAGTGGAGGATCAGCCGCTCGCGGGCGTTCTCGTCGGCCGACGCCTTGAAGCGCTCCCACAGGGCATCGACCTGGTTGGTCTCAGGCCCTCGGGTGGCTTCGGTCATAAGTGCCTCTCAGGTGTTGGCGGGTCACGGCAGTGTAGATCTGGGTGGTCGCCAGATCGGTATGTCCGAGCAAATCCTGCACCGTGCGCAGGTCGGCGCCACCCTCGAGAAGGTGGGTGGCGAAGCTGTGACGGAGGGCATGGGGGAAGGTCGCCACGTGCTTGCGAACCACGGCGCGGATCCCCCTGGTGCCGAGCGGGCCGCCCTTGACCCCCACCCACAGAGCCATCCCCGCCCCGGCCCCGGCCAGGCGAGGCCGGCCCTGGTCGAGGTAGCGGCGAATCGAGTCCTGGGCAGGCCGGCCGATCGGGACCCGACGTGTCTTCCTGCCTTTCCCCATCACGGTGACCATATCAGTGCCCACGTCGTCGACCGTGAGCGAGGCCAGCTCCGAGATGCGCAGCCCGGTGGAGTAGAGGGCGTCGACCAGGGCGCGATCGCGAAGCCCTTCGGCGGTGGAGGGGTCGATGGTCTCGATGGCATGGATCACGGTCCGGGTGGGGAGGGCATGGGGCAGCGGTCGATCCAGCCGGGGCCGGGAGACCCCCTCGAACGGGTTGACCGGGGCCGAGCCGCGACGACCGGCGTCGTTGTAGAACGAGCGCACCGCAGAGGCCTTCCTGGTCATCGAGCGCTTGGAGTACCCCTCGGCGGAGAGACGGGCCAGATAGCGCCGAGCGTGCCCGCGCTCGACGGTCTCGATCGACCCGATCCCCTCGCCATCGCAGAAGGCGAAGAACTGGGCCAGATCGCGTCGATAGGCCTCGATGGTGTGCGGTGACAGCTCTCGTTGGTCACGCATCCGGTCGAGGAAGTCACCTACCGGCAGGGACGCCCAGCCCGGGAGCGGGGGAAGACTCACCCCGACGATGCTATTGGCAACGGGCCCTAGATAGGCAGCACCACGTCGCCGGCCCGCCGAACCTGACCGGCGATCTCCAGACGGGCCAGCCGGGCCAGGGCGTCGGCCGGCGAGCACCCCCATGTCGCGGGGAGATCGTCGATCGCGACCCCTGTCGGCGGGATCTCCGATCCGACGCCCACCGGTGGGTGGGGCGGCG
>DATHUL010000156.1:0-11794 GCA_035462285.1 Acidimicrobiia bacterium | reverse complement strand
GATTGAGCCGTCTCACTCCCCAGGGCGTGGCCGGGCTGTTCGTGCTGGTAGCCGGTCTGGCGGTGGTGTACGTGATCGCGGTGACACCGGAGATGGAGCCGGCGACCGAACCGGTTCTCGTCGCCCCCCTGGTCGCACGGGTCGCTCAGCTACCGCCCCCGGGCTTGGAGGGTGTGGACCCCGCGGTGGAGCGGATTCTCTATGCGAGCGGCCGGGCAGAGGCATTTCGGGCCGACCAGCTGACCGAACTCCCACCGGAGGTGGCCAGGGTCCTGGTCTTCTATCGGGTCACCCTGACCGTTCCTGTCACCGAAGGGGGCGACCGATGAGCCGCTTCGACCAGGGACGATGGAACCGGATCCTGGTCTGGACCGGTGCCACCCTGGCCTGGGGCACCGCCCTGGTCGGGGCACGGGCGGAGCCGGCCCAGGTCGCCGACTCGGTCCCGCCCTCGCAGGGCCAGGTGGCCGCCGATTCCGCCCGGGCCGGGATGCCAACGCCGCCTTCTCAGGGATTGGTCATCCTCAGGTTCACCCCGGTGAAGACACCCGAGCCGGAGGTGGTGACGGTCAGCGTGACCCGGGCCGCGGTCTCACCGGCACCGGCCCAGGCCGCCGCCGCGGCCGCCCAGCCCGTGCCCGAGCCATCGAGCAGCGGATCATGATGCATGTGCGTTTCGGGGCGATGGGCACCGGGATCGAGGCCTGGTGTCCGGACGAGGCGTCCGCCGAGACGCTGCGGGCCTGGTTCGAGGAGGTCGAGTCGGTGTGCAGCAGATTCCGCCCCGATAGCGAGTTGAGCCGGGTCAACCGGTGCAGCGGAGGCGCGGTGGTCGTTTCCGAGATGTTCTTCGAGGTGATGAAGGCGGCCGACCGGGCTCGCACCCTGACCGATGGGATGGTCGACGCCGGGGTGGGCTCGGCCGTTGCCGGATGGGGATACGACCGCACCTTCAACCAGGTCACCGGTACCGACCGGCCGCCTCCGCCCTCGCCCACGCCGGAATGGACGCTCGACTCGGCGAGGAGGCTGGTTCGGGCTGCCCATACCCGCTTCGACCTGGGCGGGATCGCCAAGGGTTGGTCATGCGACCGGGCTGTCGAAGCCGAAATGGCCAGTGTGGTCTCTGCCGGGGGCGACATCAGAAGCGTCGATCCGGACACCACGGTGCCTGTGATCGACCCCTGGGGCGGGATCGCGGTCCACATCCGGCTCGGGGCCGGAGGTCTGGCTACCAGCTCGACCAGCCGACGCAGATGGAAGGTGGGGACCCGGGATGTCTGCCATGTGATCGACCCGAGGTCGATGGAGCCGGTCAGCAGCCCGATCCTGAGCGCGACGGTGGTGGCCGAGTCGGCGGCGGACGCCGAGGCGGGCGCCAAGGCAGTGTTGCTCCACGGCGTCGACGGCCTGGCCTGGGCGGACGGCACCGACTGGATCGAGTCGGCAGTGGTCGTCTGGCACGACGGCTCGGTCTATGCCACTCCCGGGATCGAGGTGGCGGCGTGAGCGTGGAATGGCTGGTGATCCGAGGGTCCGGCATCGCTGCCTTCGCCCTGCTCACCGCCGCCACCATTTGGGGCCTCCTGGTCAGCTCGAAACTGCTCGGCCGGCTGGTCAAGGCCAAGCCCCTCACCTGGTTCCACGAGTCGCTCGCGGTCGGGGCGCTGGTCGCCACCGTGGTCCACGTAGTGGTCCTCTCCATCCACGACTTCCTCGATTTCAGCTGGTCCGAGATCCTGGTGCCGGGCGTCTCCGACTGGCGGCCCCTGGCGGTGGGCATGGGTATCGCTGCCTTCTACGGGATGGTGGTCGTCACCGGGAGCTTCTACGTGAAGCGCTGGATCGGGCAGCGGAGATGGCGGGCCATCCACTTTGCCTCCCTGGGCGTCTTCATCTCCTCCCTGGTCCACGGCATCTGGGCCGGGACGGACAGCACCAGCCCCCTGATGATGGGGCTCTACCTGGGATCGGCCGTCGTGGTGTTCAGCCTGGTAGCCCTTCGCATCACGGAGGACACGGCCAAGGAACAGGGCGCCGTCACGGAGCCGGCCTCCACCTGAGCAGCCGCGTCGGCATCTCGCCTAGACCGGTAGCAGTGGGTTTCACGACGACGCGTCGGCCAGGGAGGTGGACAGCTTCCTCATTCCACTGCGTATCCGACTCTTCACCGTGCCCTCCGGCTGGCCCAGCATCCTCGCCACCTCGACGTAGCTCAGCCCACCCAGATAGGCGAGCGAGATCGCCTCGCGTTCACCCTCGGCCAGCAAGTCGAGGGCGGCACGGACCTTCTCGGTGAGACTCCTCGCCAACACCTCCTCCTCGACGTCGAAGTAGACCGGGTCGGGCGGTCTCTGCTCGCGGCGTGACCGGGCCACCTCGGATCTCACCATGTCCACCGCCCTCCGGTGGGCGATGGTGAGCAGGAACGACCGCAGCGACCCCCGCTCTGGCTTGAACCTCTCCGGCGCGGTCCAGAAGCCGACCAGGGTGTCCTGGACGACGTCCTCGGCCAGGGCTTCGTCACGCAACACGCGCAGCGCTACCGACTTGACCGCACCGCCGTGCTGGCGGAACAGCGTCTCGAGCGCGGTCTGGTCGCCCTCGGCGATGCGCCTGGCCACCGCAGCGTCGCCCTCATTCAACTCCCCCACGCCGGACCCGAACAGCGCATGAGGCGATGTTACGTCTGCGGATGCCCCAGGTTCAGAAGGGGCAATCCGGATCTCCAGGCAGCTCCGAATAGGGGAGGTAAGAGCGGCCGGGCACCCGGTCGCATGATCAAGCAAGGAGATCAGAATGCGAAAACTCACCCTTCTCGTGGCTGTCATGGCAGTGGCGGTTCTTCCGGCTACCGGCGCAATGGCCCAGACGAGCGACGGCCAGGTCATCGTGGTTCACGGTGTGCCCGACCTCGAAGTGGACGTCTACGTCAACGGCGACCTCACCCTCGAGGGGTTCCAGTTCGGCGATGTCGCCGGGCCTCTCCCCCTGCCCGAGGGGACCTACGACCTCGAGATCTATGCGGCGGGGGCGGACCCCTCCGCAGAGGAACCCGCCCTGAGCGGCTCGGCCGAGTTGCCCGGTGGTGCGGTGGCGACGATCGCCGCCTATCTGGAGGAAGGTGGCGCCCCGACTCTGGGAGTGTTCGTCGAGGACAACTCCCAGATAGCGGCCGGTGAGGCGCGGGTCACCGCTCGTCACCTCGCCGACTTCGGCGCCGTGGACGTTCTCGCCAACGATTCGGCAGTGTTTGCCGGGGTGACCAATGGACAGGGTGGCGATGCGGATGTTCCCGCCGACACCTACAACATCGAGATCACCGCGGCAGGCGATGCCGACACCGTGGCCTTCGACGCCGATGTTGCCCTCCCCGAGGGAGCCAACACGATTGCCTATGCGATCGGCTCGGTCTCCGGTGGGAGCTTTCAGGTGGTCACCTCGGCCATCACCGGGCTCGGAGGTACCCCCGAGGGCGTGCCGACAGGGACCGCCGGTCTGAATGCCGACCAGTTCCCCTGGATGGCG
Organism: Acidimicrobiia bacterium; assembly: GCA_035462285.1. GTDB lineage: Bacteria > Actinomycetota > Acidimicrobiia > Spongiisociales > ZC4RG35 > JARDZU01. Next base: position 8,266 of record DATHUL010000156.1, on the reverse strand, counting down.
GTGACGCTCGCCGGGCTGGCATTGCTGGCTCTGGGCGGTGGCGCCGTGGCTCTGGCCAGGAATGCGCGCTAGAAGAGCTCGGTCCGTGATGTGGCGAGGGAGGCTCTGTGCGAGCCTCCCTCGTCGACTGTGATGAGGCGAAGCGGAATCGGGCGGAGGAGGGCCCTCGGGGTCGTCTCGCTGGTGGCAGGCACCGCCCTGGCCGTGGCGGCGACCTCCGTCTTGGTGGGCGGGCCCGAGACTCCGATCGGGGAGGTCGAAAGGACCGAATCGGGTTTGCGCGGCCCAGAGACGTCGCCTTCCTCGACCGATCCTCCAGTCGAGGAGGCAGAGCCGGGCCCGACTGACCGACCAGAGCCTGCCCCGCTCTGGCAGCCCAATCCCCAGAGTCTCCTCGTCGAGGTGAACCGGATCGACCAGGGCCCGGAGCCGGTGGGTCTTCGCATTGCCCGCATCTCGGTCGACGCCCCGGTCGGTGAGTACGGCATCGATATTGAAACCGGCCAGATGGTCGTCCCCGGCAACGTGTCGGAAGTCGGCTGGTACAGATACGGGCCCAAGCCCGGTGAGCCGGGCTCAGCCGTGCTGGCCGCGCACGTCGACCTGGAAGGGTACGGGCCCGGAGTGTTCTTCGATCTCGGGCTCCTCGAGCCAGGAGATCGCATCGAGATCGTCTACGCCGACGACACGAAGCGGGTGTTCGAGGTGGATGCAAGGACGATCTACCCAAAGGACGAGCTTCCGCTCGACGTCATCTTCAGCCGAGACGGACCGCCCACATTGACCCTGATCACATGTGGCGGGGACTTCAACTCGACCATTGCCAGCTATGACAGCAACGTGGTGGTCTACGCCCGGCCCGTGCGGGGCGCCTCTCCGGGGGAGGGCTCGCCGTCATGAGTCGACCCGGGAGCGGATCATTACATTCCCATGACGCCGATGAGGAGTCGAAGATGAGCAGGGACGAGACCGGTCTGCCCGAAGCGCGGCTGGCTGCCACGGCCGCTGCCCTGCAGAGTGACTCGGGGACTCTCTACCACCTGGTGGCCGGGCTGATGAGCGAGGGCGTGCCTTTCGAGACGATCTTGTTCGACGTGCTGGTACCTGCGGAGCAGGACATCGGCAGCAGGTGGCAGAGCGGCGAATACCTGGTCTCCGAGGAGCACGCCGCCACAGCCACGGTGGAGACCGTGGTCGCCCTTCTCGCCGGCTCCTTCGACCTGCCCACGGACGGAGCCCGTGTCGTCGTCGGCGCGGTCGAGGGAGACCACCACTCCCTTCCGGCCCGGCTGATCGCCGCCCATCTCCTCTATCTCGGGTATCGGGCCGTTTCCCTGGGAGCGAACGTCCTCGCCTCGGACCTCAGGGAGTATCTCGCCATCGAACCGCCGGACGCCCTGGTCCTGTCTTGTGCCATGTCCAATCATCTGCCCGGGGCCAGGGCTTCGATCCGCGCCGGGCACGCCGCCGGAGTTCCCGTGATCGTCGGGGGCAAGGGGTTCGGGGAGGGAGGCCGTTGGGCCACGCCGCTGGGCGCCGATTCCTGGGTCGCCACCCCCCGCGACGTGTCCGAGGTCTTGGGGTCGTGGAGCCCCGATCCCCGTTCGTCCGAGGCGGACGCGGTCGATCCCTCCGACGAGTTGCTGCGACTGATGGGTCAGCGCGCCTACGTCATCGGCGCGGCCCGGAGCGAGTTGGCATCTACTCGTGCCGACCTCGACGACAACAGGACGACCGACGAGCTCTCCCTGTTGCTGGGGGCGGTGGAGGCATCGCTGTTGGTGTCTGACGATCAGGTGATCATCGACATGCTTGCCTGGCAGGGAACCACCCTGGCCGCGCACGGCTACGACGGCAGCGCCCAGATCGCGGATGCGCTCAGGTCAGCGCTCACCGGCGTGTCGTCCATGGCGCAAGCCGCCCTCGGCCGAGCTATGGGCTCGGGCTAGTCGAGAGAACACGTGTTCTTCGGTCAATGGCGTCTTGGCGGGGATGGCGACATCCGGCCGCTTGGCCGTTGCGTTTGGGTCAGGTGTGATTCCGGTCGATGCTTCGGTCGCGGGCCCTAGTCCTGACCTTCCACACTTGGAATGCGCTCCAGCCCATGAGACCGGTCCCGAACAGGACGAGGTCGTAGACCTGATCCCGATCGGTGGCCCACTCGTATTTCCAGCTGTCGTTGCCGACACCGAGCCGGTACGACGTCACCCCGACTGCCGCACACGCCTCGAATACGGACTCGTGAAGCAGGATCCCGGGGGAGAATGGAGCCACCTCGGGGGTATCGTCGAAGGCGGTCGCCATTCCGTATCGATGACCGTCGACCTCCAGGTTGTAGAGGAAGGCGACGAGCCGTTCGTCGAGGTAGAGGCCGCTCAGACGCAGCCAGCCCTGGTCCAGGGCGACCTCGGTGAGGGAGCGATACCAACGCTCGTGCGACGGATCCTTGATCACCGCGTGACCCCGCCTCCCTTTCCACCCCGTCGACTCCAGTCTCAGGCCCTCCTGAAGAAGATCCATCGCCCCCTCGGATGTCGAGCGCTCGACGAAAGTGAGCGTGCCGATCTCCTCGATTCGACGACGGCGCCGTCGCAGTTCCCTCTGGTATTTGCTGCTCATTCGGTCCCGGACCGGTCTCATGCCTGCGCTCAGGTCGATATAGGGGCTGTTGAACTCGGTCTGTACCCGCCAGCGAGGGTGCTGGGGCAGGAATCTCAGGATGGGCGAGGTGCTCCGAACCCGGTACAAGCTGGCGAGGGGAACGGACTCGAGCCATTTGGGGACGTACTCGGTCACTTCCTCGTCGTCGATGGAGATCACGTCGAATGGTTCTGCATAGGTGCGGGCGAGCGAACGGAGCCGGCCCCTGGCCAAGTAGAGCGGCAAGCCTGCGACCAGCTCGCCGTCTCTGTGGAGCAATAACACGTTCAGTCGGCTTCCTGGCTCGTCGAAACCGTCCTCCCAACACCCGAGAACTCGCGAGGTGAGGAATGGGTGCTCGCGGGGCACTGGTTGGGCGTCCCACCACTCGGCAAGCTCCGAGAAGACGCCACGGTCGGAACGCACCTCGGACTTCCAGCGTGGCATCAGCGACAAAATGTATCGCGCTCGGGTGGCAATGGTTTCCTAGGCGACGCCCGAGAACGCTCGTCTCTGCAACGCCTTGATGCGAGTCCGTCCTTCCCAGGCGAGGCTGGCGATGCGACCGTCGGGATTGCTCCCGAATGCAACGACATAGAGTCGGGGGGAGGTTTGCGAAGTCCACCGAAGTTTCCAGGCCTTCCGACCTCCGACGCTCCCCAGCTCGTAGGCGGTCACTCCGCGCTCCATCCCGGCTTCGAGCGTCTTCCAGAGCAAGACGTTCCCGGCAGAGCCCTTCTCGAGCGACTCGTCGAAACAAGTGATCAGGAGCACCTGCCGCCCGGCGTACTCCAGGTCGTACTGGAAGGCGACCAACCGGTCGTCGACGTGGAGAGTCCCCAGACGAAGCCAGCCATTCTCCTCAGCCACCCTGGCCAACTCCTTGAAGAAGGCCAGCCGTCGGGAGGAACTCATGATGGCGTGATCTGATTGGCCTTTCCATCCCGCCGCCTCCAAGGCCAGGCCCTGCGCGAGGACATCGTCGATCCGGTCGTGGTCGGGATGGGCCCCCACGGTGACCTTCCCCATCTCTTCGAGTGCCTTGAGCCCACGCCTCAGGTTCGACCTCATGTTGCGACTCAGGTGGGAGAAGAAGTGCTCGCTGCCTTGGCTGAGGTCGATGATGGCGTGCCGGGTCTCGTTGTCGTTGTGCCATCGCCTCTGCCTATCCGAGACATTGATCAGTACCGATCCCTCGACGAGCGCCTCGAAGCGGAACATGGTGTGCCGGTTGAGCTCCGACACGAGGTACCCGACAGGCTTTGGGTCACCCCCGTGAATCACATCGAAGTCCTCGGTCGACGTCTCGGTGAGCGAGCGAAGCCTCCGGCCCGAGCGGTACATCGGCAATGCCGCCACCGGATCATCGCCATCCATCACCAAGAAGACCCGAAGCGACCCGCTAGGAGTCACGGTCGAAGCCAGAGTACGGAACCATTCGGAACGCAGGAACACCGATCGCATCGGTCCCGGTTGTGTGTTCCACCACTTGGCGAGGTCGTCGAAGACGTCTATGTCTTCCCGTATCTCGACAGTCAGCATCCTCAGCACTCCTCAAGCGGAGGCTCTCCCTGATGTCGGGTTCAATTCTACCCGGCTCGACGTTTACTCGGCACCCCCGGTACATCGGAATCCGTGGGCGCGGTTCAGGGCTCCTTTTACGACTATCGGCTCGCCCCTCAACTTCTGAAGTGGGTCCCGTGGGACTCGAACCCACAACCAACGGGTTAAAAGCCCGCTGCTCTACCAATTGAGCTAGAGACCCGAGGAGCTACGACCCACCCGGAGCCGCACCTGTTTCAGGTTACCGGTGCCGGTCCGCTCGCCGGCCTTCGGTGTCCGCCGCAATCGGATCTTCGGGTAGGGTGCGTCGAGGTCGAGAACAGAGGTCGGTATGGAGTTGTTGACGGTTGCGGCCGTGGGGATCGCGGTGGTTTCGGCCATCCGCGGCACCTGGTCTCCGTGCGGGGTCTCGATGCTGTCTTCGATAACCCCCCTATCGGAAAAGGGCAGGGGCAACCGCTATTGGGTCACGGTCACCTGGTTTGTCCTCGGCGCGGTCCTCGGTGGGGCGACCTTGGGTGCGATGGCAGGGCTGGGCGCACTGATCGTCTCCGCTACCGGGATACCCCCGACTGCTTCGGCGGCTGCGGTCCTGGTCGCCGCACTGATCACGGTCGCCTCCGATCTCGGTGTGGGGGGATTTCGCCTCCCCGCCAACCCCCGCCAGGTGGAACGAACCTGGCTGGACCGCTACCGCTCCTGGATCTACGGGCTCGGGTTCGGCTGGCAGCTCGGAGTGGGTGTGGCCACCTACGTGATGAGCTCCAGTATCTACCTGATGGTGTTGACCGCTGCCGCCACCGGGGAGCCGCTGCTCGCTATCACGATCCTCACCCTGTTCGGTTTTCTGCGCGGGTTGGCCGTTCTTCCCGCCTTCAGGGTTGACACGCCTGCCGACCTGACCGCGCTGCATCGTCGCATCGAGCGCTTCCGCCCCGCCAGCCGCACGCTCGCGGTCATCGCCCAGATCGGGGTCCTGGCTATCGCCGCCACCATCATCGGTGGCGTCGTCGCAGGTCTGGTCGTGGCTGCGGTGTTCCTGGTCGTGACCTGGATGTTGCACGACGGTCTCGAGGACCCGGCACCGAGGCAGAGGCGGCAGCCCCAACCCGCCACCGGGCTGCAGCCGCTCTCCAACCCGCCCAGCTGAGCCTCAGGCGTCCACGGGTCGTGCCCTGCTCACGCCGATCCCGCTCAAGGTGTCGGCGCCGAAACGCTCCATCTCCTTGGCCAGGTCGAGGCGACGTGAGGTCATCTCGATGTCGTCGGTGAGCATGTCCGCGGGGACCAGCCAAGCGATCTCGAACTGGAGGCCGTCGGGGTCTTTGCCGTAGACGGCCTTGGTGGTGCCGTGGTCGGTCGCACCGACCAGCGCGCCCTCCGCGGAGAGGCGGGCCCCGATCTCGGCCAGGTCGGCAAGAGTGTCGACCTCCCAGGCGAGGTGATAGAGCCCGACCGCCTGCCGACCTGCCGGTGAGTCGGAAGCGTCATCGCCGATCGAGAACAACCCCAGGTCGTGGTCGTTGCTCGACCCTTCGGCCTGCATGAACACCGCGCCGGGGAAGGGCAAGGGCAATCGCCTGAAGCCGAGGACCCTGCTGTAGAACTCGGCGGAACGCTCGGCGTCCCTCACGTAGAGGACGGCATGGTTGAGACGGTGGATCGACATTTTCCTTCTCCTGTTTCAAGCAGTTCTGTTGGGACAATAGTTCCAAGGTGGTTGAAGGTTCAAATATTCCCGACTATCCTCTGTCACATGCCCACTCCATTGAGCCGGACCGAGTTGAGAGCGTGGTTTCGCCTGGCCGGGGGAATGAGATCGCTGTTGAACGCACTCGATCGCCAACTCCGGGACGAGGCGGGGATGACCCACGACGACTACGAAATCCTCAGCCGGCTTCACCGGGACCCGGACCGGACCCTGCGGATGACCAGCCTGGCCCGTGAGGTCGGTTTCTCCCCCAGCCGCCTTTCTCATGCGGTCAACAGGATGGAGACGGCTGGCTGGATCAGCCGCCGACCCTGTCCCACCGACCGCCGCGGTACCGAGGCCACGTTGACCGAGCTCGGGGTGAAGGTCGTCGAGGACGCATCGCCGGCGCACCTCGACCTGGTGCGGAAGTTGATCTTCGACGTCGTCGGCCGGGAACGAGCGGGGGAGACCGCCGAGGCCATGGACGAGATCGGCCGGGCGGCCCGGGGGGAGAGCTGACAAGCTGGACGAAGAGGGTGCGGCGCATCGTCCACCGACTAATACCCTCTCTCCGGTGAGTCGCATTCGCTTCGGGGTCTCCCGGCTCCCTCCCGACGGCGACGACGCCGGATTCCTCGACGAGATAGTCGGGAAGGGCCACCGCGCCCTGGAGCTGCCCTTCGTAGACGGCTTCCCTTGGAAGGAGAAGCGTTGTCAGAGCTTCGGTGAGTTGGCGGCAGAGCGTGACATTCGTCTCTCCGTACACGCTCCCTACTTCGCCGGCCTGACCCTCCCCGACCAGGATCGGGGCAAGCAGTCGCTGGCCGCCCTGGAGCACACCATGAAGCTGGGTCGATGGCTGGGGGCTCCGGTGATCGTGGCCCACTTCGGATCGAACTACTCCGAGGACCCTGGGGTGTTGATGGACCGGATCCGGTCCCGGCTCGATCAGGTTGCGCCCAAGGTCGACGGGATGGGTGTGGGAATGGGTCTGGAGACGGCGGGCAACAACCGGTCGTTCGGGAGTCTCGGCGACATCGCCGTGCTCGCCGCCGAGTACTCCTTCGTCGGCCCCGGGGTCGATTGGGCCCACGTCCACGCCATGACCGGGGGAGGGCTCACCAGCAGGGAGGCGTTCGCCTCGGTCCTGGCCTTCATCGAGGCCAACTTTCCCGGATGGATGATCGCCCCGCTTCAGACCCAGTTCTCCGACAACGAGTTCGGTGCTGGCGGCGAGATCCGCCACATCCCCTACGGGGAGGGAACCCTTCGGGTTGGTCCGCTGATCGAGGCGGCTGAGCAGGCGGGGATCTCGATGACCGTCATCTCCGAGGCACGTGACCTGGCCAGCCACGACCTGATCTGGGAGGAGGCCAGATCACAGATGGCGGCACATCCGGTCGGATCTGCAGATCGCCCCATCGCCAGTGCCGATGTCGCCTTCCCCTCCCCGGTAAACGCGGTGCAGAAGGGGGAGCACTTCTCCCCGCACGGTCTCGACCGGCCGGTCAGGCTCTCCAATGTCGACAAAGTGTTCTTCCCCGACGGGGGATACACCAAGGGCGACCTGATCCAGTACTACGCCTCGGTGGCGTCGGTGTTGCTCCCCCATCTGGAAGGGAGACCGATCTCGATGAGCCGGTACCCGGACGGGATCGACGGGCCCTCGTTCTACGAGAAGCGCGCACCCGGCCATCAACCGGAGTGGATGAGGACCACGCCGGTCGAGTCCGACTCCCAGGGCGGGACCATCGACTTCCTGCTCGCCGATTCCGCCGAGGCGCTGATGTGGTTCGCCAACATGGGCTGTATCGAGGTACATCCCTTTCATTCCCGTGAGGGGCGGCTCGACTTCCCGGACTACGCGATCTTCGACTTCGACCCGGCGGAAGGCTCGAGCTGGGGACAGGTAGTGGCGGGCGCACAGTTGCTCGAGGTGGCCCTGGGCCAGCTTGGCCTGAGTGGTTACCCCAAGCTCTCGGGGTCGAGAGGGCTCCATGTCTATGTCCCTTTGGAGCCGGTCCACGACTACGCCCGGGTGCGTCGGTTCGTGGGCGAGGTCGGCAACTACCTGGCCGCCGCCAACCCGGGGGACCTCACCATGGAGTGGGACAAGCCGAAGAGGAAGGGCAAGATCTTCGTGGACCACAATCGCAACGCCTCCGGCCAGACCGTGGCATCCGTTTACTCGGTGCGGCCCCGGCCGGGTGCGCCGGTGCCGGTCCCATTGACCTGGGACGAGGTCGGCGGTGTGGCCAACGGCGACCTGACCATCGTCAACGTGTGGGACCGTCTCCAGCGCTACGGCGACCTGTTCTCCCCCGTGCTCCGCGGCGGCCAGACCCTCGATGCGGCGGAGGCGGCCCTCGG
>DATHUL010000155.1:0-7190 GCA_035462285.1 Acidimicrobiia bacterium | reverse complement strand
CCGATCTGGACCATCTCGATCTGGACCTGCCCTCGGTCGAGGCAGCCATCAACGAGATGAGGGCCCGGGTGGCCGAGCTTACCATGGCCAGCTTCGAGTCCCTCGTCGAGCACTGCACCCGACCGGTCGAGGTGGCGGCGTACTTCCTGGCCTTGCTCGAGCTGGCTCGCTGGGGGCTGATCGAGGTTTCCCAGGACGACTGGCTGGCCGAGATCCAGGTGAGGGATCGGGGAGCGGAGCACCAAGACATTCCCTCGGAGTGGGCATCGTGAGAGAGACCGCCGCGGTCGAGGCGATCCTCTTCGTCACCGAGGCGCCGGTGCCGATCGGTGAGCTGGCCGAGGTCCTCGAACTGCCCCAGAGACGGGTGGAGGAGTTGTTGGCCGAGCTGGGTCAGGAATTGGAGCAGCGCGACTCGGGTCTTGTCCTGAGACAGGTGGCCGGGGGGTGGAGGCTGTACTCCAATCCCGAGGCGTACCCGTTCCTGGAGCGGTTCTCGGCCTCGGCGACTGCCCGCAAACTCTCCCCGGCTGCGCTCGAGACCCTCTCGGTGGTCGCCTATCGCCAACCCGTGGCTCGGAGCCAGATCACAGAGATCCGGGGGGTCGACTCCGACTCGGCGGTGAGGACCCTGGAGCGTCTCGGGCTGGTGGAGGAGAAGGAACGACTCAACCTCCCGGGGAACCCGGCGGTCTACATCACCACCGATCTCTTCCTGGAGAAGATGGGGCTGGAGACACTCTCCGATCTCCCCCCGCTGGCGGACCACATCCCACCGGCCTCGACCGTCGATTCCCTCGAGGAGACACTCCGCCCCGGGACCGTCTGAACCATGGCGGATGCGATCCGCGTCCAGAAGGCCGTGGCCGGCGCCGGGCTGATGTCGCGTCGCGCGGCCGAAGATGCCATCCGTGAGGGGCGGGTGGCGATCGACGGGAGACCGGCAGTCCTCGGGGACCGGGTCGACGTCAGCGCCCAGCAGGTGACCGTGGACGGGATCCCGATACCGGTCGACCCGGATCTGGCGACGTATCTCCTCTACAAGCCTCCCGGCGTCGTCTCATCTGCCTCCGACCCCGAAGGACGACGGACCGTGGTCGACCTGGTGCCCGGAAACGGCCGGTTGTTCCCGGTCGGCCGGCTCGACTACGACTCGGAGGGGCTGATCCTGCTCACCAACGACGGGGACCTGGCCAACCGGGTCACCCACCCTCGTTATGGCATCGTCAAGAAGTACATGGCCCTGGTCGGCGGTGGCCCGACCAAGACCGATGTCCGGCGGCTCGTCCAGGGCATCGACCTCGAAGACGGGCCGGCCCGGGCCCTGTCGGCGTCGATCTTGGGCCGCCAGGGTGATGAGACGATGGTGGAGTTGACCATGGGGGAGGGGCGGAATCGTGAGGTCCGTCGCATGTTCGAGTCGATCGGATTCCAGGTCATCCGTCTGGTCAGGACCGCCATCGGCCCGATCAGCGACCGGTCGCTGAAGCCGGGCGAGTCCCGTCGTCTCTCCAGCGCCGAGATCCGCGACCTGCTCGCCTCGGGCTCGTCTGGCGACCGATGACCGGCTACAGGGCCATCGCCCCGCTCGCGCGTCCGATCGACACGATGATCCGGCCCCCCGGATCGAAGTCGGAGACGATCCGCGCTCTGCTGGCGGCGGCGCTCGCCACAGGACGATCGAGACTGGAGAGACCACTCGACTCCGAGGACACCGACTTCGCCAGGCGCGCCCTCGAGCAGCTCGGAGTCGAGATCGAGTCGGAGCAGGAACGGTGGACGGTCAAGGGGTCGGCTGGCGTGCTCCGTCCCGCACCGGGCCCGATCGACGCCGGTGCATCGGGGCTGACCGCCCGGGCCATGATCGCGGTGGCCGCCCTGATAGACGGGAATACGACCGTGGTCGGCCGGGATCGGCTACCGGAGCGCCCGATGGGTGGTCTGGTCCAGGCCCTACGAGCCCTCGGCGTCGAGGCGGTTGACACCGGGGGACGACTCCCGGTGACGGTGCTCGGCACCGGAGCGCTGCCCGGGGGGACCGTCGAGGTGGCCTCCGATCAGACCACGCAGTTCGCCACCGCCTTGCTCATGGCCGCGCCTCTGGCCGAGGGCCCGCTCCACATCGTCCCCACCGGATTGGAAGGTTCACACCGATACCTGGACATGACCCTCGAGACCATGCATCGTTTCGGGGCCCGAGTCGACCGCACCGATCGGGGTTATCGGGGGTTCCCGACCGGTTACACCGGCAGCGATCTGGAGATCGAGCCGGACGCTTCCGCCGCCGTTTACCCCATGGTGGCCGCCGCGATCAGCGGGGGACGGGTGACGATCGACGGTCTCGGAGCAGGATCGATCCAGCCGGACATGGCGGTGGCCGGCGTCCTGGCGGCGATGGGTTGTCACCTCTCGCAGAGCGACACCGCGACCACCGTCGATGCCCGCGGTCGCCGGCTCCAGCCGATCGACGTCGACCTCTCCGGTTCTCCCGACGGTTCCCTGGCCGTGGCAGTGGCAGCCCTCTTCGCCGCCGGGGCCTCACGGCTCCGCGGTCTGGGCTCACTCCGCTTCAAGGAGTCTGACCGGCTCTCCGCACTGGCAACCGAGATGACCCGTCTCGGCGCCGGGGCCCGGATCGAGGGGACCGAGCTCGTCGTAACCCCGGCAGCGATGAGGCCTGCCCGCATCGAGACCTACGGCGACCATCGCATCGCAATGTCCTTCGCCCTGGTCGGTCTCGGAGCTGCCGGGATCGAGATCGCCGACCCCGAGGTGGTGGCCAAGACCTGGCCCGGTTTCTGGGACATGCTGGATTGCCTCTCCGAACCGGATCCCTGATCTGACCACGCGCCTCGTCGGCATCGCGCTAGGTTGTCGGGCACGGAGAGGGACGACCCGGTCCCCAGCCCCCATTGTCCGAATACCCCCATAGGACACCCTCAGGGATCGGGTCCCTTCTCCGCTCTGCCCGATAGGCTCATTCAGTGCAGCAAGCCGATCTCATCGTGACCATGGACGGGCCGGCGGGCACGGGGAAGAGCACGGTGAGCCAATTGGTTGCGGACCGGCTCGGGATCCCCCGTCTCGACACCGGCGCCTTCTACCGAGCCGCAGGTCTCGCCGCCCTCCGCTCCGGCGTCGACCTCGACGACCACGCCGCAGTGGCCGATCTGGTGGCCGGTCTCCAACTCGATCAGGTCGACAACAGGATGCTCATGGACGGCGTCGATGTCTCCGAGGAGATCCGCACCCAGATCGTCACCGAGGCATCCTCCCGGGTTTCGACCCACCCCGACGTGCGGGGGCTCCTGGTGGTCTACCAGCGGGAGTGGGTGGCACGCCACGGCAACCGGGCGGTGGTGGAGGGCCGGGACATCGGCTCGGTGGTGTTCCCCGACGCCTCGGTCAAGGTGTACCTCGATGCCCGGCCCGAAGTCAGGGCGAAGCGTCGTGCCGTCCAGACCGGGGAGAAGTACGACCAAGTCCTCGCCGAGCTTCGGGCGCGGGACCAACGCGACTCGACTCGCCAGGCATCTCCACTGACGGTGCCCAACGGGGCTGTCGTCGTCGACACCTCCGACATGGAGGTCTCAGATGTGGTCGAACGTGTGGTCGCGCTGGCGGTGGAGCCCGCCGGCTGACTCGGCCCAATCGGTCGAAGGAGGTTGGGTTTCCCGCCGCCCTACCATGGCCATATGAGTGTGGAAAGGGTTCTGGTCGCCCAGCCCCGCGGCTTTTGCGCCGGGGTCGAGATGGCGATCAAGGCACTGACCTGGATGACACGGATCTTCGACGGTCCGGTCTACTGCTATCACGAGATCGTCCACAACGAGTGGGTGGTCAAGGCTTTCGAGGGTGTCGGTGTGGTGTTCGTCGACCACATCGACCAGGTTCCGGTGGGGGCGCCGGTGATGCTGTCGGCCCATGGCTCCGCACCCGAGGTGGTCTCCGGGGCCGCCGCCCGAGCCGCCGTGGTGATCGACGCAGTGTGCCCGCTGGTGACCAAGGTCCATCACGAGGTGAAGCGGATGGCCCGCGACGGGTTCGAGATCATCTACGTAGGCCACGAAGGACACGACGAGGCGGTCGGCACCGTGGCCGAGGCTCCGGCTGCGATCAGACTGGTCGAGCCGGAGACCGGTCTAGGCGAGTACCGGCCGGCCGACCCGGCCAAGGTGGCTCTCCTCGCCCAGACCACGCTCGGCGTCCACGAGTGGATGACGGTCATGGACGACGCACGTGCCCGCTTCCCCGACCTCCAGATGTCGCGTAAGTCCGACCTCTGTTATGCCACCACCAACCGTCAGGAGGCGGTGCGGCAATTGGCCGGCCAGTGTGACCTGATGCTGGTGGTCGGGTCCCACAACTCCTCGAACACCCAGGCCCTGGTGCGGGTCGCCCGCGAGAATGGCGTCGATGCCTACCGCATCGACGCGGCGGCAGACATCGAGAGCTCGTGGCTCGACGGGGTGGCCACGGTGGGGCTCACCGCCGGGGCTTCTGCTCCCGACCACCTGGTCCAGGAGGTCATCGATCGGCTCGCTCCTTCCGCCGGGTTCGAGCTGTGGTCGACCATCGAGGAACAGGAGTACTTCCCGTTGCCTCCCCAACTCCGGGCATTCGTCACCACGCTTCAGACCCTGGTCGAGGCGGGGGTCACCGCTCGCCACCCGGGGCGGGACGGTTGGCTGCAGAAGGACCGAGAGTGGACCGCCACCGAGGCCCTCGACGTGGTCAGCGCCTGACCCCCGTCTCAGCCGGGCAGAATGGGCGCCAGTGAGCAGACTCCCGGTAGTCGCCGTGGTCGGTCGTCCCAACGTAGGCAAGTCGACGTTGGTCAACCGGATCATCGGTTCCAGGTCGGCGGTGGTGGAGGAGATGCCGGGGGTGACCCGGGACCGCCGTGAGTTCGAGGCGGACTGGGCGGGACGGGAGTTCGTCCTGGTCGACACCGGGGGTTGGGAGGTCAAGCCCTCCGGTGAGCTCAACGTCTCGATCAGGGATCAGGCGGAGGCTGCCGTCTCCGGGGCCGACGCGGTCGTCTTCGTCGTCGACGGGACCGCCGAGCTGACCGACGACGACACCGGGGTCATCTCCATCCTCCGGGCGGCGAAGGTTCCCGTGGTGCTCGCCGCCAACAAGGTGGACAATGTGGCCCAGGAAGGGGACACCGATCGTTTCTGGGGCCTCGGCCTGGGGGAGCCGCATCCGATCAGTGCCTATCACGGCCGGGGAGTCGGCGAGTTGCTGGACGAGGTGGTAGCCCGCCTTCCCGAGCCCGAGGACGAGGAGCCCCGGGACGAGGTGCCCCGGGTGGCGATCGTGGGGCGGCCCAACGTGGGCAAGTCGACTCTGCTCAACAAGCTGCTCGGAGAGCAGCGGGTGATCGTCTCCGCCGTGCCCGGGACGACGAGGGACCCGATCGACGTGGAGGTCGAGCTGGAGGGGAATCGGTACCGGCTCATCGACACCGCCGGGATCAGGCGAAAGCCGCAGATCAGCGAGGACTCCGACTTCTACGCGGTGTTGAGGGCGCGGGAGGCACTGACCGGCGCCGATGTCGCCTTGCTGATGGTCGACGCCACCGAAGGGGTCACCCATCAGGACCAGCGCATCGCCCGCGAAGCGGTCGATGCCGGGGTGGGACTGGTCATCATCCTCAACAAGTGGGACGCCATCGACGAGGAGCAACGCGAGTTGACGGAACGGTCGCTGCCCGACCGGTTCGGGTTCGTCGGCTGGGCCCCAGTCCTCCGCATGGCGGCCAAGAGCGGGGCGCGGATGCAGCGGCTCCCCGCGGCCATCGAGGCGGTGATCGAGGCGCGGGGGACCCGGCTCTCGACCGGTCAGCTGAACCGGGCGGTCCGGCAGTGGACTGCGGCCCATCCGCCTCCGGTGAGGAAAGGCCGACGCCCCAAGATCCACTACGCGGTCCAGGCCGGCACCGCGCCCCCGACCTTCGTGCTCTTCCTCTCCGGCGGAACCCTCGGAGACGACTACCTGCGCTTTCTGGAGAACCGGCTCAGGGAGGAGGCCGACTTCACCGGGAACCCGGTGCACATCGTCGCCCGTGCCGGGGAGCGCCGGTGAGCGACGACCACGTCCCGGGGGAGGGGGCGCCGGAAGAGATCAAGGCGCCGTTCAGCTTCAAGCTGATGATCGCCCTCACCGTGATCTACCTGGGCTGGAGGCTGGTCCAGGGCATCATCTGGCTGGTGGACAGGCTGAGCTGAACCGGCTGGCCGGTCGGGCCACTAGTCCTCGTCCCGGTCCTCGCTCGACCCGAAGGTGGCCTCGAGCCCGGTGATCAAAGCCGCCATCTCGGCATCGTCGAGTCGTGCCTCGGAATGGAGGAGTGTGAAGACCCGGGGCGGCATCGACCCGTCTCGAACCGTCTCCGCGCTCTCACTGCTCTCGTCGTCGGGGTCCAGCCCCCACTCAGACCAGTTGGCATGAGAACGTCCCCGGTCCACGTCCCGCTGCACCAGCCAGGACACCGGCGCGATGTTGGAGTACCAGGGCCACTCGGTCTGATTGGAGTGACAATCGAAACAGGCCCTCACCGCCAGCCGGCGCGTTTCCTCGGAGTCCCAGGGTGGCTCGGCTTCGATCGGCGGGTTGGCATGGGCACGGCCATAGGGAACCAGCTGGATGCCGAGCATGAAAGCGACGCTGACAATCAGCAGTGGTTTGCCGAGACGCCAGAGATTGGCCCTCCACGCGCCACGTTCCCATTTCGTCCGCGCCGAGCCGACGATGAGACCCAGTGCGAACACGCCACCCAGCGCCAACAAGCCGACCAGGACCCGGTTCAGTGACATCGAACTCAGATTATGGATCCCGTCGCCGGACACCAATCCGAGCGGTCACCTATGCGACGCACCCGGTCCCGGGATGAATCGGCCGGTTCTTTCGTCTCGTGCCCGTCCGTTCTCGGCGACGGCCGCGCCCCGGAGATATGTCGCCACGATCGAGCCCCGGAAGACACGACCGGAGAAGGGGCTCCATCCTGCCTTGGACACGATGTCATCGTCGCGGACCTCCCATCGGCCATTCGGGTCGACCAGGACGAAATCGGCGTCGGCGCCGACCTGGAGCGACCCCTTTATCGGGGCAAGCCCGTAACGCTTGGCCGGTGCAGCGGAGTAGAGACGCACCACGTCTTCCATCTCGATCGTCCCGACCAGGGC
>DATHUL010000154.1:0-3581 GCA_035462285.1 Acidimicrobiia bacterium | reverse complement strand
ACTCCGGTGGCCGCACCCTGGTACGGCTCGACGAAGGAAGGGTGGTTGTGGCTCTCGATGCGAAGCGCCGCCAGCCACCCGTCGCCGAGGTCGACCACTCCCGCGTTCTCTCCCGGTCCGACCACGACCCAGGGCGCCTCGGTGGGGAATCGGCGGAGATGGGCCCGTGACGACTTGTAGGAGCAGTGCTCGGACCACATCACCGAGTACATGGCCAGCTCGGCGGGACGAGGCTCCCGCTCCAGGAGGCCGAGGACCGATTGGTATTCCTCGTCGGTCATGCCCAGCCGGCGGTGAAGGGGCTGGGTGGCGGTGGTCACGCCGGGACCATGGAGTGGAGGAAGCCCTCGAGCAGCACCCGCCCGTCCTCCGACCCGAGGAGCTCGTCGACCCCCCGCTCCGGGTGAGGCATGATCCCCACCACGTTCCCCGTCTCGGAGGCGACCGCCGCCGCCGATCCCTGGGATCCGTTGGGATCGTCGACATATCTGAGGGCGATCCGTCCCGACCCGCCCGGGTCGACCCAATTCCCCTCGTACGAGTTGAGCGGGATCCGGATCCGCTGCCCCAGCTGGGCCGCCCCGGTCAGGATGGTGTCGGTGTCGACGACCTCGAGCTCCACGAACCGGCAGATGAAGGCCAGATCACGGTTGGCGATCAGCGCCCCGGGGAGGAGACCGGACTCACAGAGGATCTGGAACCCGTTGCAGATGCCGAGCACCGGCCGGCCCTCTCCGGCCATTCGCTCCACCTCGGCCATCACCGGGGAGAAACGGGCGATGGCGCCGGTGCGAAGGTAGTCGCCGTGGGCGAACCCGCCGGGCAGCACCACCCCGTCGAATCCGGTCAGGTCGGTCTCACGATGCCACACCAGCTCGGCCTCGCCGCCGACAGCGGTGAGGGCGTGCACGACATCGTGCTCGCAGTTGGTGCCGGGAAAGACCACCACCGCCACCCTCATCGGGCCACCTCCACCGTGAAGTCCTCGAGCACGGGGTTGGCCAGCACCTGACGACACATCTCCTCGACCCGGGTCTGCACCTCGCCCGGGTCTTCGCCGTCGACCTCGAGGTGGATGACACGGTCGATCCGCACCGACCGGACCATGTCGTGACCGAGGTCGTGCAGGGCGCGTTGAACGGTGGTCCCTTGCGGGTCGGCGATCTCGGGTCTCCTCGTGATCTCCACGGTGACTCTCATCGGGATCCGGACAGGTAGTCGTCGAAGCTCTTCCCGGTGATCCGCTCGTAGGCCTCGACGTACCGGGACCTGGTCCCCTCGACGATGGTGTCGGGCAGGTCGGGGGGAGGCGCGGTCCGGTCCCAATCGGTGGTGTCGAGCCATTCCCGTACGTACTGCTTGTCGAAAGAGGGGACGTCCTGACCCGGCTTCCACTCGTCCGCCGGCCAGTAGCGGGAAGAGTCGGGGGTCAGCACCTCGTCGATGAGCAGCAGCTCGCCGTCGGAGAACCCGAACTCGAACTTGGTGTCGGCGAGGATCACGCCCTTGGCCGCGGCATACTCCGACGCACGCAGGTAGATGTCGATGGAACGAGTGCGCAGCTCCTGGTAGAGGTCGTCGCCGAGGAGGGACCGCGTCTCGGACTCGGTGATGTTCTCGTCGTGACCGGTGACCGCCTTGGTGGCCGGGGTGAAGATCGGCTCGGGGAGCCGGTCGGCCAGGACCAGCCCGGCAGGGAGATGCTCGGTGGTGGGGCCTCCGCCGTCGCGGTACTCCCGCCACGACGATCCGTAGAGATAGCCGCGCACCACACATTCGACCGGTACCACCTCGGCCCGCCGCACCACCATGGAGCGGCCGTCAAGCTCCATTCGGTCGCCGTCGCCGATCCCGGGGACGGACGAGAGGTCCATGGTGAGGAGATGATTCGGGGTGTCGAGCAGCTCGAAGAAGTGGAGGCTGAGCCCGGTCAGGACCCGCCCCTTGTCCGGGATGGTCTGGTTGAGGATGACGTCGTAGGCCGAGATGCGGTCGGTGGCGACGAAGAGCAGACGCTCGGTGTCGACCTGGTAGATCTCCCTGACTTTGCCTGATGCGATATGGGGTAGGGCCGGCACGTGGTTTGAGAGTAGTGCAGACCCCACCGGGCCCCGACGCAACGATGAAGGCCCGGAGCCGGCCAGGCACCTAGTCTCGCTCCCCATGCCCGGGTTCACCCGTTCTCGTGTCGAAGAGATGCTCGCAGCCGACGCCTACGCCCATTCCCTCGGTGTCGAGCTGGTCTCGGTCTCCGACACCGAGATCGTCATCGAGATGGTGGTCCGACCCGAGCATCTCAACTTCCTCGAGCTGGGTCACGGCGGGATGGTCTTCTCCCTCGCCGACTGCGCCTTCTCTCTCGGCTCCAACGCAGCGGGGGACCGGGCGGTGGCGATCGACACCCACCTCGTCCTCACCGCTGCTTCCCGGCTTGGCGACCGTCTCCGTGCCAGCGTGCACGAGGTGTCGAGGGGGAGGACGCTGGGCACCTATCGGGTCGACGTGACCAGGGAGGACGGTCGCAAGGTGGCTGCCTTCACCGGCACCGTGCTGATCACGCCGATGGGCTGAGCCCCGGGGTCAGAGTCTCAGCTCGGCGAGCCGGTCGAACACGACGCGGGCCGAATCGTGGACCCGCTCCAGCGAGAAGCAGGCGTCGAGCTCGGCGTCGTCCAGGACGATGGCCGGATCGGAGGCGAGCAGGTGGTGCAGTTCTTCGCCGTTCCCCCAGGCGGTCATGGCATGGCCCTGGACGAGACGGTACGCCTGGTCCCGGCTCAGTCCCTTCTCCACGAGCGAGAGGAGGACCGCCTGGCTGAACACCAAGCCTCGCGTCGCCGCCAGGTTCGATCTCATCCGTGCCACGTCGACGACCAGACCCTCGACCAGCCCGGTGAACTTGACCAACATGTAATGGAGGGCGATCGAGGCGTCGGGAAGGGCCACCCGTTCCGATGAGGAGTGTGAGATGTCCCGCTCGTGCCACAGGGCGACGTTCTCCAGACCGACCTGGGCATATCCACGAAGCAACCTGGCCATTCCGGTCATTCGCTCGGAGAGGATCGGGTTGCGTTTGTGCGGCATCGCCGACGATCCCTTTTGGCCCTTGCCGAACGCCTCCCTGACCTCGGAGACCTCGGATCGCTGCAGATGACGGATCTCGGTGGCCATGCGCTCGATGGATGCGCCGATCAAGGCGATGGTCTGTAGGTACTGGGCGTGCCGATCCCTCGCCGTGACCTGGGTCGACGCCGGTTCCGTCTCGAGACCGAGGGCGTGGCACACGTGACGCTCCACATCCGGTGGCACGTGGGCGTAGGTCCCGACGGCCCCAGAGATCTTGCCCACTGCCACGGCCTCGCGGGCCGCCTTCAGCCTGACGTGGTCCCGAGCCAACTCGAAGGCCCACCCGGCCAGCTTGAGCCCAAACGTCGTCGGCTCGGCCCAGATCCCATGGGTCCGGCCCACCATGAAGCTGTGCTCATGCTCGATCGCCTGGGTCTTCACCGCATCGAACAGGCCCTGAACCGTGTCGAGCAGGAGGTCGGCAGACTCGGCCAGCACGACCCCGCCGGCAGTGT
>DATHUL010000153.1:0-7504 GCA_035462285.1 Acidimicrobiia bacterium | reverse complement strand
CGGCCGGGTCCTTCACCGAGGTGATCACTCCCTGTGCCAGCTCGCCGGCCAGAGTGGCCGACTTAGGCCCTCCCGCGGCCATCAGGATCGGCACCGGCCCGATCGGCGGGGAGTAGAGACGGGCCCGGTCGGTCTGGTAGTGGGCGCCGTCGTAGGTGAGCTTCTCTCCGTCGAGGAGACGCCGCATGATCTCGAGGGCCTCAGTCATGCGGGCGTTTCGCTCGGCATAGGCGGGGAACTCGTATCCGAGCGGGCCTTCGTTGATGTTCTCGCCGGTGCCGACCCCGAGGGTGAACCGTCCTCCGGAGAGACGGTCGAGGGTGGCGGCTGCCTGGGCGACCACTCCGGGGTGGAAGCGAAAAAGCGGTGTTGTCACCCCGGTGATGAATTCGACGCTCTTGGTGGCTCGAGCCATGGCCCCGATCGTGGAGAAGGCGAATCCGGCCGCAGAGACGTCGTCGACCCAAGGATGGAAGTGCTCCGAGACCACCACGGCATCGAATCCGGCTGCTTCGGCCATCACTGCGTGCTCCACCAGCTGCTCGGGGTGCCACTGCTCGTGACCGCAGAAGTAGGCGAATCTGGTCATCCGGTTCCTTTCAACGAGGAGCGAGGATCTTGCCAGCTCTCATTGGTACGAGACGAAGACGGGCACCGGCTCCCGATCGATGGTGAATGCGGGCGAAGCGGTTTCGGGGGAGTCCTCGTCGAAGAAGTTCTTCCACCCCCATCGCCAGTGGGCGTCCTCGGTCCCGCTGGTCAAGGCGGCGTAGGTCTCTTCCTTGCTGGGGATAGGGCCCTGGCCGTCCATCTGGATCACCACTTGAAGCTCGGGTCGCCGTTCGATGGTCTCCCGGTCGACGATCATCCGATGCTGGAAC
This sequence comes from Acidimicrobiia bacterium, assembly GCA_035462285.1. Classification (GTDB taxonomy): domain Bacteria; phylum Actinomycetota; class Acidimicrobiia; order Spongiisociales; family ZC4RG35; genus JARDZU01. The sequence goes on along the minus strand of DATHUL010000153.1, from coordinate 6,623 downwards.
TGGTGCACGATCAACATCTTCTGGGGTAGCCCGTTGTCGCGGACCAGGTCGGCCAGCCAGTGGACCACCGTGTTCACTTCGGCCGCCTCGACCTGGCCCACCTGGTTCAGATGGACCTGGTCCGGCTTGAGCCGCCACTCCGGGTCGAGGGCGAGGCCGACGAACGGGAGCTTCAACAGCTCCTCGTACTGCTTGGCCTGGGACAGGAAGTCCTCCCGCCCCGGTTGGAGGTCGAGGATGACATAGGCTCCGCGCTCTTCCGCCACCGTGATCCACTCGTCGAAGGCGGAGGGGGGCCATTCCTCGCTGTAGTCGCCGTCGGTGGCGGTGGCGGAGGCGACGCTGGCGATGATCTCGAAGGTGGGGATCACCTGGCTCCCGTCGGCGCCGTACTCGGCGAGCAGCGGCGCCATGCGATCCAGGGTCGCATCGGGGCCCTGTTCGCCGAGAGCTCCCAGACCCGTCGTCTCGGGATGACCGTAGAAGGCGACGTAGCGCCGGGGCTGTTGGGCGGGGAAGACATGGAAGCCCCCACCGGGAAGTTGCATCCCCCGGATCAGGGCGGATATCTCCCATGACGAGTCTGCCGGCTCGGTGCCGATGTAGCGGATGGCGTCGGTGGGCCGGCCGGCCAGGGCTGATCCGACCTCGGGGTGACCGAGGATGTTGCCCGGGTCGTAGGCGACCACCGAAGCACCAATCGCCCGTCCCGTGGCCGCGGCCGAGAGCGCGGAAACGGGCTGGAAGGCGTTGACCAGCCAGGCGAACTCCGAGCCCGACGGTCGGGCGAGACCGCTGACCACGGCGCTCGGATCGATGACAGGAGTCACCGGTACGGTGGTGCTCATCGCCGGGTCAGTCTGTGGGAGCACCACTCGGTCCCGGGCGGTCAGAGCCAGGATGGTCTCCACCACCGTCGACGCATCGGGAGCGGCGGGAAGACGCACCTCCTCGCTCACCTCGAGCGCGTCCCGGGCCAGGTCCACTGCCGTGGCCGTGTCCGGTCGGGACAAATCTGACTCCGGTGGGGTGTTGACGTCGACTTCCCCGATCAGATGCACCCGTCGGGGCTTGAGCCGTCCCAGCTCGGCGGCGAGCTGGGGATGGGGGTGGAGGAGAGGGCCTCCCACCGCGGCGGCGAGCTGAGCCGCCGTCGCCACGTCGTTCAGATCTGTTTCCCCGACGACCACCACCTCCTCGGCGCAGCGGAACAACCCGCTGGAGAGGAGAAGCGCGTCGCCGGCCACGGATCCGGTCGCCACCGGTGCCCAGTCACCGGTGAAATGGACGCATTGGCGGGGGGCGGGCTCGATCGTCGCCGCGGTGGTCGGCCGCGGGGTCTCCCCGGTGCTCCGGGTTTCGGTGGGTGTTTCCCCGACGAGGGTGCTGCAGGAGACCAGGACGACCGCGATCATCGAGCGAAGGGCGCGTTTCATGGGGATGGGACCGGAGTGAAGGGTAGGTGCCCGCCCCGCTCAACCTCGACGTTGTCGCTTCCAGAGGAGGCCCACGGCAATCAGGGCCGCTCCGGTCAGCCAGACGATGAGGGGCACGAAGAACGAGAGGAAGAGGCAGGTGCCCAGGCCGAGCCACGCCGTCCAGCGCCGACGGTCGAGGGCCAGGGCGGAGAGATTGGTCAGCCCGTAGTAGAGGAGGACATTGAACGCCGAATAGCTCCAGGCGAGCGAGATGTCCCCGACCAGGGTGACCGCGGCCACCGCCAGCCCTGCTGTCACGACGGCGCCGAGGGGCGAGGCTCGGTGGTCGAGCCGGGCCAAACGGTCCGGCATGTCGCCCCGGCGGCCCATCGCCAGCCAGACGCGTGACAGGCCCAGGACCAGGTTGAGAAGCGCACCGAGCATGGCGGTGACCGCTCCGATAGCCCAGATCGTGGACAGGGGAGCCGAGACCAGGCTGGCCGGGGTGCGACCGGCTTCGATGACCGAGCCCCAGTTCGGGCCACCGGCGGCGCGCCCTCCCAACTCGACCAGGGCATAGAGCACCACCGAGATCGCCAGGGTGACGATCACCGCCCGGGGGATCACCCGTTCCGGACTCTGCACCTCTTCACCGAGGGTGGCTATCCGGCCATACCCGGTGTAGGCCACGAATAGGAACGCGGTGGCCGGGAGCAGAGTGTCGAAAGCGAGACCGGTGCCGATCGGGGCGGTCACGACCGGATCGACCAGGCCGGCGACACCGAACACCGCAATGGCGGCCACGCTCACGGTGACCAGCACCGCGTTGGCGGCAATCGTCCGTTTCAGACCGGCGACGACCAATCCGGTGACGACCAGGACGGTGGCCACCGCGACCACCCGTCGATCCCACGGGACTCCCAGGTAGAGGGCCACGCCCAGTGCCGCGGTCGCCGCCGAAGCTGTCTTGGCGAGGAGGAACAACCAGCCGGCGGTGAAGCCCCACCACGGCCCCAGGGTCTGGTACCCGTACTCGTAGGTGCCTCCTGCCACCGGGAACCGGCCGGCGAGATAGGCCGAGGAGAGCCCGTTGAACACGGCCACCGCCCCTGCCAACGGCACCGCAAGCAGCACCGCATCGCCCCAGCTCCCGGAGGCGACCCCGATGGCGACGAAGGCCCCCGTGCCGAGAATGGACCCGAGCCCGGTGACCACCGCCCCCCCCAGCCCCATCTCGCGTCGGAGTGCCTGCGGCATCAGAACAGGGTTTCCGGTTCCGTCTTCTCCCTCAGCTCTGGCCCGTTGTTCTTGACGGAGTTGACCCTGCTCGAGACGACATGTTCCATGATCAGGTCCGAGTCGATCGGTTGGAGCAGCCCGGCCACCGCTTCGGGGTCGCGCAGATCGCGGTCGAGCCATCGGTCCCACACCGAAGAATCCAAGGCGACCGGCATCCGGTCGTGGATCGGGGTCACCGCACCCTCGGCGCCGGTGGTGATGATCGAGCAGGTGCGGGCCCAGATTTCGGTGTCCGGATCGAGTCGCGATGCCCAGATCCCGGCGAACACCATCGGATGCCCGTCGGCCCGGTACACCCAGTGCGGGGTGCGACCCTGCTCTTTCGGCTCCCATTCGTAGAACCCGTCGGCGGGGATGAGACAGCGTCTCCTCGAGAACGACTCACGGAAGGCGGCCGAGGTCGCCACGGTCTCGGATCTGGCATTTATGTGGATCGAACTGGTGTCCTTGGCCCAATGAGGGACCAGGCCCCATTTCATCGAGCCGAGTGTCCTGACCCCTTCGCGTTCCGAGACCACGTAGACCGGATCGGTCGGTGCGACGTTCCAGTTCGGCTCGAGCCGATCGGTGAGCACCTCGTCGACCCCGAAGTACTCAGCATAGAAGTCGAGATCGCCCGTGATCGAGAACCGCCCGCACACTCGTCCAAGACTAGAGATGGAACCAGGTACCGGAGGCGCCATGGCTCCTACCCGGATGTCGGGCTCGACCTGTCACGGCTCCATCCGGCCGGCCCGGAGTGTGAGAATGGTGTCGAGGAGGTCGGCCAGGGCGAATGGGTCGGCCACGATGTGATCGGCCAGGGTGGGGCCGACCCCGACATGGACCCCGATGTCATCGTGATCGAGGACGGCGAAGGCGGTCTCGTCGGTGACGTCGTCACCCATGAACAACACCCGGGGCGCGGCCAGCGACGTCTTCAGCTCGGCGAGGGCCGCACCCTTGCTCATCGGCGAATCGGTCAACTCGATGATCTTCTTTCCCTCGACGATCCTCAACCCTTCGATGGCCGCCGCCCGGAGCCGGAGGGCGGACAGGGTCTGATCTGGCTCCTCGACCTGCCGGTAATGGAACCCCACCGAGCGGGTCTTGTGCTCGACCCGTGCCCCCGGCGTGGCCCGGGCCATGTCTTCGGCCAGGAGACGTGCCGCGGCCAGAGCCGGGGACTCGGGCCCGGTGCCCACGCCGTGGTCCGCCCCATGCTCACCGATGAGGATGAATCCAGGGTGACCGAAACGCTCGATGAGCTCGGATCGTCTCCGCCCGCTGATGATGGCGACGGTGGTCCCGGTCAGACCGGCCAGGTCCTCCAGTGCCGACTTGGAGCGGGCCAGGGGGATGGCCAGGTCGGGGTCGTCCACGATCTCGGCGAGGGTGCCGTCGAAATCGCTGGCCACCAGCAGCCGGGCGGCTGTGGCCAGGTCTTCGATCATCCCTCGATCGCCTCGATGTTGTGACGGGCCCACGAGTGCACGTCCCAACGCCCCACCGCTCGTCGCAGCCTGGCCATGCGCCGGGACTGCTCGTCGCGATCCATCATCACCGCGTCGTACAGCGCCACCGCCAAACCGTCGAGGTCGTACGGGTTGACGATCAGGGCATCGGTGAGACGCTCGGCGGCGCCGGCGAACTCGCTGAGGATGAGGGCGCCGCTGTTATCGCTCCGGGTCGCCACGTACTCGAGGGCGACCAGGTTCATGCCGTCACGCAGCGGGGTGACCATCATGACGTCGGCGGCGAGATAGGCCCCGACCAGGTCTTCGAAGGCGTAGTTCCGGTACAGATAGTGGACCGGGGTCCACGAGGCGCGGGCAAAACGGCCGTTGATCCGTCCCACCATCTCCTCGACCTTGCGTCTGATCGTCTGGTACTCGCCAACATCCTCACGGCTCGGCACCGCGATCTGGACGAACGACACCTTGCCGATCAGCTCCGGGTGTCTCTGCAGCATGACCTCGAAGGCTCGAAGCCTGAGGTCGATCCCCTTGGTGTAGTCGAGACGGTCGACGCCGAGGATCACCCGCTCGGGGTCACCCAAGTCATGGCGAAGTCTTTCGGCCGCGGCCAGCGCCTCGGGCGTGCGCCCCGCATCCCGGCTCCGGGCGACGTCGAGTGAGATGGGAACCGCCTGGGCCCGGACATGGCGGCCGTCGTATTCCAGCCAGGAGGCGGGCCCGCGCGCCCCGACGATCTCACGAGCGGCGGCGGCGAAGTTGAGCACGGCACGCCGGGTCTGAAATCCGAGGTAATCGGCGCCGAGCAGCCCTTCGAGCACCTGTTTTCGCCAAGGGAGCCGCTCGAAGATGTCGACCGGGGGGAAGGGGATGTGGAGGAAGAAGCCGATCCGGGCCCCGGGAAGACGATCCCGCAGCATGGCGGGGACGAGTTGCAGTTGGTAGTCGTGGACCCAGATCGTCCCTTCCGGGCCCGTTACCTTGGCGGTGGACTCGGCGAAACGGGCGTTTATCTCCTGATGCGGTCGCCACCAATGACGGTGGAACTCGAGGGGGCGGATCGCATCGTGATACAGGGGCCAGATCGTCCCGTTGCAGAAGCCGTCGTAGTGGTCGGCGATCTCCGCCTCGGAGAGCACTACGGGTCGGTTCTTGATCCCGGCCGCCTGGAACGATCGCGACTCTCCACCCGCCGCGCCGCTCCAGCCGACCCAGACCCCGCCCCGCTCGCGCAACACCGGGGTCAAGGCCGAAACCAGACCGCCCGGGCTGGGGCTCCACCTGCTCGTCTTCTCGTCCCAGGCCACGGGCAGACGGTGGGCAGCCACCACCAGAGGGCCGCCTGCGCGATTGGATTGCATCTCCACTGACCATACCCGCCGCCTCGCGTCTCCTATCCGGGACGATTTCATCGAAAAGGCGGTGGGGATGGGAAGATCGGGGGATGCTGGCGGCGTTGAACATCACGGCGGTCGGTCTCGGTCTGGGGGCCGGTGGGCTCTCCGCCACCATCGTCGCCCTGGTCCTGGGCAGCCTGCTAAGCGTGACAGGAGTCGAGAACGGCGCCGACATCGGGCTGGTCACCGGGGGGGGGTTCGGATTGGCGGTGTCGGGCTGGGTCTCGGGTCGTCTCGCGCGCCACTCCGAGAGGTTCCACGGGGCGGTGACCGGACTCCTCCTGGCCGGGCTGATCATCGTCGTGGCCAGGATGGGTGGGAGCCCGGCGCCCACGGTGACCGTGATCTGGCTGGCATTGCTGGCGGCAACGGTGGCCGGGTCGACCGGGTGGCTGGCCGGTCGACGAAAGCGAACCGGCCCGTAGAATGACGATGTGAGCCCGCCGGGCGACCGCGGTCGAAAGACCGAGGAAAGTCCGGACTCCACAGGGCAGGGTGCTGGGTAACTCCCAGGCGGGGTGACCCGACGGAAAGTGCAGCAGAGAGCAGACCGCCGATGGCCCGAAAGGGCACAGGCAAGGGTGAAACGGCGAGGTAAGAGCTCACCAGCGTCGCAGGCAACTGTGGCGGCTCGGCAAACCCCACCCGGAGCAAGGCCAAGCAGGGACGTCGGCGGCCCGTCGATCAAGTCCCGGGTAGGCCGCACGAGCGCATCGGCGACGGTGCGCCCAGATGGATGGTCGTCCTCGACAGAATCCGGCTTACAGGCGGGCTCACCACGTGGAGAGGCTCCCGAGAGGGGGCCTCTCCCCGATTGGGGGTTGGGAGCGGTCGTCTTCCACTCGCAACCCAAGGGGCTTGGACCAAGAGACGAAGCCTGGTCCGGCCCGACAAATCCGTGGGCCGCGCCCCGGCTCGAAATAGCCTGGCCTGGTCGGAAACCTTCAGGCGTCAGCGCGGGTCGAACCTGTGGACCCGAGAGGAGGAATGCTCGAATGGTGATCAACAAGTACCTGGCCGAGTTCCTGGGGACTTTCATCCTGGTGTTTCTCGGC
>DATHUL010000152.1:0-3248 GCA_035462285.1 Acidimicrobiia bacterium | reverse complement strand
ATCTGCTCCCCAAGCGCGACGTGCTCTCCATGCACGCCTCGGCCAGCGTGGGAAGGGAGGGAGGCGACACCGCGGTGATCTTTGGCCTGTCCGGGACCGGCAAGACCACGCTGGCCACCGATCCCGCCCGTCTCATGGTCGGTGACGACGAGATCGGTTGGGGGACCGATGGCGTGTTCAACATCGAAGGCGGCTCCTACGCCAAGACCATCGATCTGTCCCCTGAGGACGAGCCGCTGATCTATGAGGCCGCCACCCAGTTCGAGACGATCCTGGAGAACGTGGTGATCAGCCCCGACACCCGACGCCCCCTGTTCGGCGACGGCTCCAAGACCGAGAACACCCGCTGCGCCTACCCCTTGACCCATCTCCCCAACGCCGAGCCGAGCATGACCGGCCCACATCCGAGAAACATCGTCTATCTGTCCGCCGACGCCTTCGGAGTCCTTCCCCCGATCTCGTCGCTGACCCGGGAGCAGGCGATGTACTACTTCATCAGTGGCTACACGGCGAAGCTGGCCGGGACCGAGCGCGGCGTGACCGAGCCCTCGGCCACCTTCTCCCCGTGTTTCGGCGCCCCGTTCCTCCCGCTGCCTCCGTCCTACTACGCCAATGTGCTCGCCGGGAAGATCGAAGAGCACGACTGCCGGGTCTGGATGATCAACACCGGATGGACCGGGGGCCAGCACGGAGTAGGTTCCCGGATCCGCATTCCCTACACCAGGGCCATGCTCAACGCTGCCCTCGAAGGCGCCCTCGACGACGTCGAGTACGTCGAGGACCCGATCTTCGGGCTCGCCGTCCCCACCTCGGTCCCAGACGTCCCCGACGACCTCCTCATCCCCCGTTCCACCTGGAGCGATCCCGATGCTTTCGACCGCCAGGCCCGATCCTTGGCCCGGATGTTCATCGAGAACTTCGACGGATACGCTGACGGCGTCGAGGAGAAGGTGGTGAAGTCGGGCCCGCAGATCTAGGGCCTACCCTGCCTCCGATCATGGGCACGTCGATCGAGGTGGAGAGTCCTGGCTCGCCCGCCGCGCGCCGGGTCATCGCCGAGTTGGAAGCCGAGCTCGACCCTCTCTATCCGGACGAGAGCCAGCACGGCTACAGCGTCGACAAGCTGATCTCCGAGGGGGTCGCCTTCTTCCTGGTCAGGTACGGGGGCGAGGAGGTCGGCTGTGGTGGCATCCAACTGTTCGGGTCCGAGTACGGAGAGCTGAAGCGCATGTACATCCGCCCGCCCTATCGGGGGCTCGGGTTGGGTCGGCAGTTGATCGACCGCCTCATCGAGCATGCCCGCCTCCACGGAGTGTCTGTCCTCCGTTTGGAGACCGGGATCCATCAGGACGAGGCGATACGGCTCTACGAGAGGATGGGGTTCCGCCAGATCCCGCCTTTCCCGCCCTACCAGCCGGATCCCCTCAGTCTGTTCTACCAGCTCGTGCTATGAGCGAGGTCGTGCCGGGATCCGGGGCCGGTCATGTGGTGCGCTCCTCGCTCTTTGCCATCAGATAGCCCTTGGCCCGCTCCGCCAGGTGGTAACGGTCGACCAGGGCCTTGAACCGGGGACCATGATTGGGCTCCTCCAGGTGCGCCAGCTCGTGGACCAGGACCCAGTCGAGCACCCAGCCCGGCACATAGGCGAGACGATTCGAGATCCGGATCCGGCCGTCCGACGAACAGGAGCCCCATCTCCTCATCTGGCGGTCGGACCACTCGATGCTCACCGGATCCGGAAGCCCGTAACGCTCGGCCACCTGTCGGGCCCGCTCCTTCAGATCCACTTCGGCCGAGGCGAGCTTCCTGGCGATGCGGGCGGTCATCAGCTCGACCAGTCTCGACTCCTCGTCGGGGCTGAGGCCGTCGGGGACCATCACCCGCAGTCGTCCTTCGGACATGTAGGCCTGGGCGGTGCGCTTGCGCCGCTTGCTTCGGATCACGTCTACGGGCAGGTCGGTCATCTCGCCATCGTATGGGCCCGCTGGGACAGATCCGGTTCAGGCCGGGTCGGCTCGGCGGGCGGCGTCGATCGGGCCGCGGTCAGTCGACGACGAGGACCGCCTTGCCGTTGACCCGGCGCCGGGCCAGCGCCTGGAACACCTGGTCGGCATCGGTCCAACTCGTCTCGAGGCCCACGCTGGGATGGAGCTCTCCCCCTGCCACCATGTCAGCCAGAAGCTGCAGGTCGGAACCGAATGTGGGGGGCTCTCCGCTCTCGTAGACGAAGAAGGCGACGATCCGCGCCCCGGCCCGGCCTCGGAAGTCACCGAAGGAGATCGAAGCGGGGGTGTCGGAGGAGTTGCCGAAGACGACGATGGTCCCCCCGGGTGCGACCAGACGAACCGCCGCCTCCAGGGAGGGTCCCCCGGCGGATTCGAGGATGAGGTCGAAAGGTCCCTCGGCCTGGTCGGCATCATGAACCACACCGGCCGCTCCCAACTCGTCCAGGCCTATCTCCCGCGACTCGTCGGCCGCGATCCCGACCACCGAGGCGCCCGCCCCGGCCGCCAGCTCGACCGCGAAACGGCCGACTCCGCCCGCTGCCCCGGTGATCAACACCCGGCGACCGTTCAGATCTCCGCCCAGCCTCAGGGCGCGCAAGGCAGTCACCCCGGCGACCGGCAGGGTGGCCGCCTCGGCGAAGGACACTCCTGGGGCGAGCAGCGCCAGATGGGTGCTGGGAACCGCCACCCGCTGGGCCCACCCGGCCTGCTCCGGCCAGGCAACCACCCGGGACCCCTTCTCGGGGCCCGATCCGTCTGCTGCTGCTTCCGCCACCACGCCGGCCACGTCCTGACCCGGCTGCCAACCGCGGGGGCGCGATCCGAGCAGACGTAGCTCCCCCCGGTTGACCGCGACCGCACGCACCTCGATCACCGCCTCGCCGGGACCGGGCTCCGGCTCCGGCACCTCGGCCATCTCGACTCCGACGGCCCCGTCACCCTTGTTGACCAGCGCCTTCACCTGCACACATCCGACATCGTCGGGGAAGCTAGCGCCGGCCCGGACCATTAGAGAAGCCCCGTCGACGTCTCCGCCTTCGGGGCTTCCCGGAGCGTCCCACCGGGGTGGGCCGCCCTCCGGTCTCGTGATCCGGCCGTTTCCGGCCTACGTATCCGACCAGCACCTGCGAACATACACCATCGCTCGTCCGCGGTCAGGGGGATGCATTGAAGCCGAGTACCGCGATGAAGCTCTTGGCCGGCACCGGTCTCTGCTCGGTGTTTCTCGCCGCATGCGGGCCG
>DATHUL010000151.1:0-5596 GCA_035462285.1 Acidimicrobiia bacterium | reverse complement strand
CGCCACCTGCTCGATGAGAGGTCGGTGGCTCTGGTTGGCCGTTGCGATGATCACCCCCTCGACCTCGGGGTCGGCCAACAGGTCTTCGAGGGCCCCGGCAGTCCGGGAGCCGTGTTTGGCGGCGAACTCGGCTCGCCCCTCGACGGAGCGGGCAAAGCAGGAGACGATCTCGATCCGGCCGCTCCGGGCGGCGGCGTCGGCCAGCTCCGATCCCCACCATCCCAAACCGACGCTGGCCAGTCTCACCTTGTCCTTCATATGACCTCCCCTCGCCCGGATCGGGCTCTCAACATGCCTCGACTGCGTTCATGAACAGGGCCAGCATCGTGTAGTAGCCGATGATGGCGGCCAGCTCGACCGTACCCGCCTCGCCCAATCGGGAGCGGGCACTCCGGTAGGTGAGATCGCTCACCCGTCCCTCCCGGGAGAGCTGGCGGACGAAGTCGACCAGCAGGGCGTCGTCGGGGTCGTCGACTTCATCGTCGGCCGCGATCGAGGTCAGCGTGGCATCGGAGACGCCGACCGATCGAGCGATAGGCGAGTGCGACTCCCACTCGAAGGGGCAGGCTCTCTCCACCGCAGTGGCGCAGATCACCACCTCACGGTCGTGGTCGGACAGGGTCGAACCGTACCGGATCACCGCCCCCAGGTCGGCTGCCGCCCTGGCAATCTCGGGCCGATGCAGCATGGCGGCGAAGGGACGGATCATCTGGCCACCCCGGCTGGCGGCGATGTGCTCGAACGCCTCGACCTGTTCGGGAGCGGTGTCCTCCCGCTGCTCGATCATCCGGACACGGGGCATCGCTCACTCTCCTCAATCTTCTGGCGATCTTGCATGATATATGATCAGTCCGGTGGCCATTCTGGAGGAGCGCATCATCGAGACCCGGCAAGGCCGGGTTTCCTATGCCGGGACCGGGGATGGGCCGATCCGTCTCCTCCTCCATTCCCTGCTCACCGACCGCACCGCCTTCGACCAGGTCGGAGAGGCGCTGGGAGGAAGACGCATCGCCGTGGACCTGCCCGGCTTCGGCTCCACCTCGCCCGCCCCGCCCTCCATCGACGAGTACGCCGATCGGGTCGCCTCGTTCATCGAGGCGGAACGGCTCGCCGACGATGACCTGACATTGATCGGTAACGGGCTGGGCGCCTTCGTCGCCCTGGGCACCACGATCCATCACGGTGAGCTGGTCGACCGGCTCATCCTGGTCGGATGCGGCGCCGGGTTCCCCGACCCGGCCAAGACAGCCTTCACCAACATGATCGAGGCGGTGGAGAAGGGCGGCATCGAGGCGGTGATACCGATCGCGCTGCGCCGGATCTTCACCGAGCCCTATCTCGAGGAGCACCCCGACATGGGTGAGGCCCGAGCCGAGGTGCTGCGCCGGAGCGACCCCGAGGCCTTTATCACCGCCTGCCGGGCCCTGCTCTCGCTCGACTACCGGCGGCTTGCGGCCACGGTCAGCGTTCCCACCCTCATCGTGGTCGGCGAGGAAGACCAGGCCACCCCACCCCCACTCGCCGAGGAGTTGCACCACTTGATAGACGAATCCACCCTGATCACGCTTCCCGGTGTGGCCCACGCCCCCCAGATCCAGGATCCGGGCGGCTTTGTCGACGCGATACGACCTTTTCTGGAGGGACGATGACCAAGTACAAGGTGGTGGTGAGCGACCAGGTGTTCCCCTCGGTAGACGTGGAGCGGGGCCTCCTCGCCGATATCGACGCCGAACTGGTCGTGGCCTCGGGCGACGTGGAGTCGGTCTTGGCCACGGCGGCGGACGCCGACGCCATCCTCAACACCTACCTGCCCTGGAGCGCCGACGCGATCGCCCGACTGAGCCGGTGCAAGATCATCGCCCGCTACGGGATCGGATTCGACAACGTGGACCTGAAGGCGGCCGCCGACGCCGGGATCGTGGTGACCAATGTCCCCGACTACTCGGTGGAGGAGGTGGCAACCCACGCCCTGGCCTTGATCCTGGCCTCGTTGCGCAAGGTGGTGGTAGCCAACGGGTCGGTTCGGTCAGGCACCTGGAGCATCGACAACTTCCGCCCGATCAGGCGGCTGTCGACGCTCACCGTCGGCCTGGTCGGCTACGGGCGCATCGCCCGTCGGATCGCGGCCCCGCTGGAGGCACTGGGCGCGGACATCATCGCCCACGATCCCTATCTCCGGCCGGGCCCGGACCTCCCCCCCCTGCTCGAGCTCGACACCGTGTTGACCAGGTCCGACATCGTCTCGCTCCATCTCCCTCTCAACGACGAGACCAGAGGCATCATCGGCGCCGATGCCCTGGCCCGGATGAAGCCGGGGGCGATCCTGGTCAACACCTCGCGCGGCCCATTGGTCGACCTCGACGCTCTCGGCGATGCCCTGAGGAAGGGGACGATCGGCGCCGCCGGGCTCGACGTGTTCGACCTGGAGCCGCTCGACGCCTCCCGGGTGGAAGGGGTGCCCAATCTCATCGTCACCCCGCACATGGCCTATTACTCGGAGGAGGCCCTGGCCGAGTCGCAGCGCAAGGCGGCCACCCAGGTGATCAAGGTGCTCACCGGAGAGCGGCCCGACTACCAGGTGAACTGATGGAAGCCCGAACCGAGATCGTGGAGGAAGGCGGATACGACCGGGAGCAGTATGCCGACGAGCTCGCGGCTGCCCCACAGAACCACGAGCTGGGCACAACGCTGTGGTTCGAGAACGAGCAGATCCGGGTCTGGGAGGTGCTGCTTCAGCCCGGGGAGCGAGGCGCCTTCCATTCCCACGAAACCAACTACTTCTGGACGGTGGTCGAGGGCAGCCGGGGGATGCAGCGGTTCGCCGACGGGACCTTCGTGGTCCGCGACTACCTGGTCGGGGAGACCAGGTACCTGGAGCACACCCCGGAGACGGCCCTGATCCACGACCTGGAGAACATCGGCGAGACCACGCTGCGTTTCGTCACCGTCGAGCTACTCGGCTGATCCGGACCGATGGGTTGGCCACGGGTCCTGATCGCGGGAGGCTCGATCGGCGGTCTCACCGCCGCAGTCTTGCTCCGTGATCTCGGCTGCGAGGTCGATGTCTATGAGCGGTCGGGAGCGGCGTTGGAGGACCGGGGGGCGGGGATCGTGGTCCTCCCCGTCACCGAGCGCTATTTCACCGAGCGGGTCGGTGACGAAGGTCGAGTCAGCCTCGAGCTCACCTACTGGACCTATGTCGACCGGGAGGGGAACGTGCTGTCCGCCGACCCGGACCACTTCCGGTTCAGCGGCTGGGCCACCATCTACCGCGCCCTGCTCGAGGTCTTCGGCCCGGAGCGCTACCACCTCGGCCACGAGTTGGTCGGCTTCGACGACCACGGCGACGGGGTGCTCGCCTACTTCCGGAACGGCACCACGGCAGGAGGCGACCTGCTGGTCTGCGCCGACGGGCTCCACTCCACCGCTCGCTCCATCCTCCTCCCCGGCGTGGAGCCCGGCTACGCCGGCTATGTCGCCTGGCGGGGGACCACGCCGGAGGCCGACCTGTCGGAGAAGGCCCGGGCCGACCTGGCCGATTCGATGATCTACCAGGTGCTCGACCCCGGCCACATCCTGGTCTACGCCATCCCCGACCACCAGGGGCGGACCTCGCCGCCCCACCGGGTGATCAACTGGGTGTGGTATCGCAACTATCCCCATGGCGGCTCGTTGGAGGACCTGATGCTCGACCGTGACGGGGTGCAGCGGGCGGGGACCATGCCACCGGGAATGATGCGGGAGGAGCACCTGGCCGAGTTGAGGGCCACGGCCGGGCGGGTGCTGGCTCCTACCCTGCGCGAGGTGGTGCTGGGTTGCGAGCGCCCTCTGATCCAGGCGGTGTTCGACCTGGAGACCCCGCAGATGGCTTTCAACCGGGTCCTACTGATCGGGGATGCCGCCTTCGGTCTCCGTCCCCATGTCGCCGCCGGCCAGGCCAAGGCCTGCGCCGACGCCTGGGCGCTGCGCGACTCGTTGCAGTCATACCGAGGGGATTTCGCCCAGGCCCTGGCCCGGTGGGAGCAGAGCCAGCTGGCTTTGGGCCGTCACGCCGTGGAACGGACCAGACAGATGGGCAACGCCTCCCAGTTCGAGGGGACCATGGTCCCCGGTGATCCCGCCTGGAAGTTCGGGCTCTGGGAGCCGGGCAATTGATCGTCGAGGTGATCGCGGTGGGGACCGAGCTGCTGATCGGTCAGATCGTCAACACCAATGCCGCCGTGATCGGGGCCCGTCTCGCCGAGGACGGGTTCGACGCCCACTACCAGGTGACCGTTGGCGACAATCTGGAGCGAGTGGTGGCGGCGCTCGAGACCGCCCTGGATCGTTCCGACGCCGTGGTGCTCACCGGGGGGATCGGGCCCACCCAGGACGATCTGACCCGGGAGGCAATGGCCCTGGTGGCTGACCGGGCCATGACACGGGACGAGGAGCATGCCCTCTGGCTCCAGGATCGGATCCGGGCCCAGCGCGGGGTGGTGGGGGACACCGTGTTGCGCATGGCCGACCTCCCCGCAGGGTCGGTGGGTCTGCCCAACTCCAACGGGGCCGCGCTCGGGGTGGCCCTGGAGCACGATGGGAAGTGGATGTTTGCCATCCCCGGGGTGCCGGTCGAGATGTCGGCCATGTTGGAACAGGAGGTCATCCCCCGTCTCCGTCGCCTCGCCGGCGACCCGACCGTGCTTCGCAGCCGGGTGCTTCGCACCTGGGGCATGGGCGAGTCCCGGATCGCCGACCAGCTCGACGACCTGTTCGCCTCGGCCAACCCGTCGGTGGCCTTTCTGATCAGCGACATGGAGGTCAAGGTGAGGATCAGCGCCAAGGCGGCCGACGAGAAGACCGCCGAGGCCCTGATCGCCCCGATCGAGACCGAGGTCCGGGCCAGACTGGGGGATGCCGTCTTCGCCGTCGACGAAGAGACGGTGGAGTCGATCCTCCTCGACCGGCTGACCGCCCGCGGTTGGACCGTGGCCACGATCGAAGAGGCGACCCTGGGACAGGTGGGGGCCCGTCTCGCCGCCGCCGAGACGGCGGGAGTCTTCGCCGGCTCGCTCATCGTGGGGAGCGTGACCACAGTGCCCGATCCCGGAGCCGATGTGACCCTGGTCGTGGGCCCGATCGGCCCCGACCTCGATCCGGGGCGACGAACCACCCGTCAGGTGGAGATGGAGGTGACCACCCCCGACGGCGAGACGAGCAGGGTCTTCGACTTCGGCGGGGACGAGGAGCGGGTGCGCAGCTTCGCCACCATCGCCGCCCTCCATCTGATCCGGCTTGCTCTCGATCGGCGGGACACCCGGTCCTGACCATGGCCAACCCGCTGCGCGCCACTCTGACCCGACGACCGTTGCTCACCGCAGTGGTCTACACCGGGATGTGCCTCCTCCCCCTGTCCCTGATCAGTGCCCAGATCCTCCAACTGGAGCGGGACATCGGGTTCGGGGTGGGAAGACTCGGACTGGCCACCGCCGCCTATTTCGGCGCTGCCGCCCTGACCGCCAACCCGGCGGGTCGTTTGGTGGCCGGTCTCGGGCCGGGGAGCAGTCTCCGCATCGGCGCCTACCTGGTCGTGGTCGCCTGTGCCCTGGCCGGGACC
>DATHUL010000150.1:0-6988 GCA_035462285.1 Acidimicrobiia bacterium | reverse complement strand
CCGCCCGCACCATCTCGTCCGTCAACCTGGAGCCTCCTCGGCGGCGAGGTTACCGGTCTGTCCCATCGTCTTGACGGCTGCTGCATACCACTCGATGGGGTGGGCTATCTCGTATCCCGGCCCGAGTGCCGATCGAATTTGCATCTCACAACCCGGGTTGGCCGAGGCGACTCTGTTCACGCCGGCGGAACGTATCTGATCCGCTTTGCGGTTTCCCAACTCCTGCGACGCCTCGGGCTGGAGCACGGTGTACAGGCCGGCCGCGCCACAGCACATCCCGGCCGGGTCGATCTCGACCACTTCGTACCCGGCCGCCTCGAGGATGAGGCGCGGCTCGGCGGTGACCCTCTGCGCATGCCGAAGATGACACGGGTCCTGGATCGCGATCCGGCCCGACTCCGACGCCACCGTGGGTAGAAGCCCGGCCTCGATGGCACGAGCCACCGCCACCGTCACGTCCAGCGCCCGATCACCCACCCGCTCGCCGTCGTCGGCCCAGTGCCCGTACTCCCGGACGTGAGCCGAGCAGCCGGCCGAGGTGACGACCACCTGGTCATAACCGGACAGGACCGGCAGGTTGCGGGCGGCCAGCGCCCTCGCCTCCCCGGCCTTCCCGTCGTGGGCGGCCAGAGCGCCGCAACAGGTCTGCCCGGCCGGGACCTCGACCCGGAACCCGGCCATCTCCAAGAGCTCGACCGCGGCGTGGTTGACCGGCCGGAACCACTCGTCCTGGATGCACCCGGCCAGCTGGGCCACCCTGCCCGAGACCCCGCTCCCCCCGACATGTCCCAGGGTCGGCGGGGGCAGCCTGGCGGGCGGGCGCAGCCCCGACGAAAGCCTTCGATAGCGGGCCGGGGCCAGCGAGGTGACCCGGGTGCGCTGGGCCGCCCGGAGAAGGGCGCTCCCGGCTCGCAGCGATCCTCTCGAGCCGAGCACCGGTCCGAGGAGGAGAGCGCGTAGACGATGCGCCCAGGTGGGGCGTTGAGCGACGATCTCGGCCCGGGTCCCCTCCAGCGCCCTCCCGTAGGGGACCATCCCGGGGCAAACCGGCTCGCAAGCCCGGCAGCCGAGACAGAAGTCGATGATCCCCTGGAAGGGGCCGTCCACCTCGAGGACGCCCCGATGAACCGCCTTCATCGCCTGGAGCCGGCCCCGTGGCGATGCGGTCTCCCTTCCGGTCAGGCGAAAGGTGGGGCAGGCGGGGAGACAGAGCCCGCATTGGACACAGGCGTTCAGCTCGTCGGTGGTCGGGTGCTCGGTGGTCACCCAACTCATCAGATCCCTCCCGGGAGCCGGCCCGGGGTGATGACCCGGGCCGGATCGAACTGTGCGATGAGACGACGCTGGATGTCGAGACCGGGCGGTGGCCTCCCCCACGGATCGAACCCGTCCACCCCTGGGGAGGGTGCCGCGACCATGACCACCGCGCCGCCCACACCCTCGGCCCAGTCGCGCAGGGCCGGTGCCGACCCCGCATCCTCCGACGAGGCGCGGATGTCGCCGGCGCCATGGACCGCCAGATGCCTCCACCCGTCAGGCAGCCGTTGCACCGCAGCCCCGGTCAGCGCCGGTGGGACCCGCAACGACCAGCGATACCGCCCCTCCGGGTCGGCCGGCCACCTGTGCCCCTCGGTGGTCACCCCGCCGAGTCTGGCGCTGGACGCGGCCACTTCTTCGGGGGTGCCCCAGAGGAAGACTCTGAGCACACCGTCGTCGTCGAGGACGGCCAGAGGACGGGTGACCTGGCCCGCCGCTTCGAGATCATCGATGACGACGGTGGCCGCGGCCGGGGGCATGGGCCAGAGCTTGAGACAGACCGAGTAGATCACTCCGAGGGAGCCGAAGGCGCCGACCACCAGACGGGGGAGGTCGTAGCCCGAGACGTTCTTGACCACCCGGCCCCCACCCCGGACCACCCTGCCGTCGCCGGTGACCAGACGCACTTCGAGCATCCGCTCCCTGGTCCCGAGGAGCCGGGCCCGCCGCAACGAGGAGACACCGGAGGCGACCACCCCGCCCACGGTGGAGACGCCGGGGACTTCGGGGAGCACCGCCGTCTGCGACCGCCCGGCCAGAAGAGACTCGAGCTCGGAGACCGGCGTGCCCGCCCCCACGGTGACGGTGAGGTCGTCGGGGTCCCACTCCTCGATCCCGGAGAAGCCGGACATGTGAAGGACGACGTCGGGAGGGGGAGGAGATCCGTAGCCCTGTCTGGTCCCGCCGCCGACCACCTGGACGACTCTCCTCTCCTCGGTGGCCTGCCGCAACGATTCCCCCAAGGACTCCACATCGGCGGGAGCGAGATGCTCCGGGCCGGATCCGGCGGCTCCGGTCACAGCCATGCCCCGTCGGGGATCTCGCGTCTGACCCCGCCGAAGTCGAAGCAGCGTGAGCCTTCGGGCAGGACCTTGGCCGGGTTGAAGATTTCCTTCGGGTCGAAAGCCTCCTTGAGACGGGCCTGGGCGTCGAGGTCGAGCTCGGTGAAGTCGGCCCGCATCATGTCCCGTTTCTCCAAACCGATCCCGTGCTCGCCGGAGAGGGCGCCGCCCCGGCGAAGACATGCGGCGACCATCTCCTCTCCAGCCCGGTGCACCCTCTCCATCATCTCGGGATCGGAGGCATCGAAGGCCATGAGTGGGTGCAGGTTTCCGTCGCCGGCGTGGAACACGTTGTAGACGTCGAGCTGGTAGCGGGCGGCGATCTCCTCGATCTCCTCCATGGTCTCGACGAGACGGGAGCGGGGCACCACCGTGTCGTGCAGGTAGTAGTTGGGCGACACCTGCGCCACCGCGCCAAACGCCGACTTGCGGCCCTTCCACAGGATGGCGCGCTCGGTCTCGTCCTTGGCCACTTGGACGTGTCGGGCACCGTTGTCCTTGCCGATCCGGGTGATCAGGGTGGCCTCGGCCTCGACCGCCTCCGGGTCGCCGACGACCTCGGCGAGGAGTACGGCGGCCGCATCGGTGGGAAGACCCGCCCCGAGCCAGTTCTCCACCGCGGTGGTCATCTTCTGGTCCATGATCTCCAACGCCGCCGGCACCAGACCTGCGGCGATGGTGTCCGAGACCGTCTTGGTGGCGCCGCTGAGCCGATCGAAGTCGAGGAGGAGTGTCCGCACGTCCGGCTCGATGGGGAGGAGGCGGACCAGGGCCCGGGTCACCACACCGAGTGTCCCTTCCGAGCCGACGATCAGACCTCTCAGGTCGAGACCCGGCATGTCGGGGGCCTGACCTCCGAGCACGAGGACCTCCCCCCCGGCCAGGACCACCTCGAGCCCGAGTACGTGGCTGGTGGTGGCTCCCTCGGCCAGGCAGTGGGCGCCACCGGAGTTGTTGGCGACGTTGCCTCCGATGGTGCAGGCCGATTGGGAAGACGGGTCGGGGGCGAAGCACAGACCGTACGGCTCCGCCTCTTTGCTCAGGTCGAGGTTGATCACCCCGGCGCCGACCCAGGCGGTCCGATTCGCCACGTCGATCTCGACCCAGTTCATCGAGGTCGTGGAGAGGACGATGCCGCCATCGATCGGGATGGCGCCGGCGGCGAGCCCGGTTCCTGCACCCCGGGCCACGATGGGCACCCCGTGTCTCTCCGCCACCCGCACCACCTCGGCCACCTCCTCGGTGGTGTGGGGGAACACGACACAGGTCGCCTCACCATGCATCAGCGACGAGTCCCTCGAGTACAGGTAGAGCTCCACCGGCTCCTCGAGAACCCGATCCTCGCTCAACACACCCCGGAGATCGTCGACCAGGCTCACAGTTGGAGCGTAGTTTTGGCGACGGCGAGCCCCGACCGGGACCTGGTCATGGCGCGCCCCACCCGCCGCCGCCGGGAGTGAGGACGAGGAGCCGGTCATCGCGGCGGACATCGACCGTGCTCTTAGCGGGGAGTCGCTGACGTTGCCCGTTGCGCCGGATCAGCCAGTCTTCGCCGACGGCGCCCGCTCCACCCCCGGCCAGACCCCAGGGACGATGCCGTCTCCGCTCTCCCATCAGGGACAGCGTGGCGTCGGACAGGAACCTGATCTCGCGCTCGATCCCCTCGCCGCCCCGGAAACGGCCCTCCCCGCCGCTTCCCCGACGCAGGGTGTAGCGCTCGACCCGGATCGGGTAGTGGGAGTCGAGCGACTCGATCGGGGTGTTCTCGGTGTTGGTCATCCCGGTCTGGATCCCCGATTGCCCGGCCCGGCCCGGCCGACCTCCCGGACCACCGCCCATGGTCTCGTAGTAGGCGAAGTCGTCGTTACCGATGAGGATGTTGTTCATCGTCCCCTGCGATGCCGCCGGGACCCGGTCCGGGGCGGCCTGGGCCAGGGCCCCGAGCAGGACGTCGGCGATCCGCTGGCTGGTCTCGACATTGCCCGCCGCCACCGCCGCCGGCGCGTTGGCGTTGACCACCGAGCCTCTGGGCGCGACCAGGGAGAGAGGGCGATAACAGCCTCCGTTTGCCGGGATGGTCGGGTCGGTGGCGACCCGCACCGCGTAGTAGAGACAGGAGCGGGTCACCGCCTCCACCGCGTTGAAGTTGGAGGCCACCTGGTCGTCGCTGCCGGTGAAGTCGGCGACGAGACGCCCTTTGGAGATGCCGACCTCGACCCTGATCGCGACGTCCTCCTCACCCATCTCCATGAAGTCGACGAACGAGTATTCCCCTTCGGGCAGCATCGTCAAGGCGGCTCGCATCCGTCGCTCCCCGTAGTCGAGGAGCGACCGGGACAGCGATTCGAACTCGTCCACGCCCTCCCGACCGACCAACTCGACCAGGCGTTTCGCCCCGACCGCGTTGGCCCCGATCTGGGCCGCCAGGTCGCCCCTTCGCTCCCATGGGGTGCGCGAGGCGGCGATGAACGGCTCGGCGAACTCCTCGGCCCAGTCCCCGTCGGCATAGGCAATGGTGGGAGGGACCCGGTGACCCTCCTGGTCGAGGGTGACGGCATGGGCCGGCATCGACCCGGGAGCCTCACCACCGACGTCGGCGTGATGGGCCCGGTTGGCCACCCAGGCAACATGCTTGGAGCCGACGAAGACCGGGGCGAGCAGGGTCAGGTCGTTGAGATGCGTCCCGCCGGCAAAGGGATCGTTGACCGCGTACTGGACACCGGGCACCGGCTCGAAGCGGGCCAGGCAGGCCGCCACCGATTCCGGCATCGACCCGAGGTGGACCGGGATGTGCTCGGCCTGGGCCAGCATCGCCCCCTCGGAGGTGAACAGGGCAGCGGAGCAATCCGCCCGCTCCTTGATGTTGGGCGACAGCGAGGCATGTCTCAGCACCGTCCCCATCTCGTCGGCCACCGAGGAGAGACGATGACGGGCGACCTCGAGGGTGATCGGATCCCCGGTCAAGACACGATCCGGGCGATCATGGCCGAATGGCCCGAGGAGACGAAGCGATGAGCACCACCAATCACGCCCACACCTAAGCAGTCTCGGGTCCCGAGCCGGTTGGCCGGCTCACACGACCAGATGCCCGATGTGTTTGGACGCCTCCCGATAGGACAAGGCGGACATCCGGTCACGGTGCTCCCTGAGAAACCCGGCCACGGCTGCCGGGTCGGTCTTCGCATACTCCCGAAGTGCCCAGCCGATCGCCTTCCGGATGAAGAACTCCTGCTCGAAGGCCCGCAGCGCGCAGAATCGGAAGAGCCGGTCGACGTCGGTCCGTTCCCTGGCCCCGATCTGGCACAGGATGGCGGTCCGCCGCAGCCACAGGTCCTGGTCGTCGATCCAGTGGTCGACCACCGGCCAGGTCCGGGCCGGGTGCGTCGCGACCAGGGGGCGGATGAGCTTGGTCGCAATCTCGTCGACCAAGTCCCACCACGCCCCTTCCACGACGAGACGGCGATAGAGCGACAGCGAAGCCGGAGTCACGTGCTCCTCGAAATGACGAGCCACTCCCAGGGCCAGGTACTTCTCCTCGCGGTGAGGCAGGGCCCACAGCCCCAGGACCAGCTCCTCGTACTCATCCCGATCGTTGGGCGGGAACTCAGCCGCCAGCTCACGCAGGATCCCGACCCGTGCCGGCTTCTGCACCCCGTAGAAGGGCATGTCGGTCTTCATGTACGCCTGCATGCCCGCCGCCTTGCCCGGGTCCGCCCGGGCCCGAAGTGCATCCTGGACGAATTCACCCGCCTCGGTGACCCGGCTCACCACGTCACTTCCAGGGTCCCGTCGTCGTGGACGGAGAGACTGTCGTCGGGCTCGAGCCATACCGCCGAGTCCGGTTCGACCACCACGGCCGGCCCCTTCATCTCGAACCCGGGGGGCAGGTCGGCCCGGGCCCAAACCGGGACATCGACCGTTCCATCGCCCACCACCGCCTGCGATCGAGAGGGTGTCGGTGTCTCGGCGCGGTGGAGGCGGGGGAGATCGTCCCAGGACACCGGGGGACGGCCCGTCATCACTGCCCGCACCGTGACCAACTCGATCGGCTCCGCCGAGCGCACGAACCCGAACCGGGCCCGGTGAGCCGTCTCGAACTCGGCCCGCAACTCGTCCCAACTCGAGCTCAGAGGGACGGACAGCTCATGAGACTGACCGACATATCGCAGCTCGGCCCAGCCGGTCAACTCGTCACCGGCCACGCCGTGGTGCTCGCTGAAGGTGGCGCGCGCTTCGTCGAAGATGCCGCGGGCGACGGTGCCGAGGCGGGCCGAGCCCTCTTCCAGCATCACCGTCCGCTCGGCATCGCTGCTCGGGGCGGCGAGGAGCAGCCCGAGTGCGGAGAAGACCCCGGACAAGGGCGGGATGAAGATGGTCCCGATCCCCAGCCGTCTGGCGAGACGGGTGGCGTGGAGGGCACCGGCGCCACCGAAAGCGACCAGCGCCGAGTCCCGGGGATCGACCCCTTCTTCGACCGACACCGCCCTCAACGCCCGTTCCATGTGGGTGTCCACCACTTCGATGATCCCCGCCGCCAACGTCTCCACCCCCATCGAGAGCGCCGAGCCGAGACTGCTCAGCGCCCTGGTCGCCGCGCCCACGTCGAGGGT
>DATHUL010000149.1:0-8800 GCA_035462285.1 Acidimicrobiia bacterium | reverse complement strand
CATGGCTAACAAAGACAAGGGTGGGAAGAGCACCAAGAAGGTCGCCGCCAAGGACCTGAAGGAGAAGCGGCAGGCCAAGAAGGACAAGAAGGCGGCCGCCGACTCGGCCAGCCGGGTCACCCGCTGACCAGGCCGGAGCGTCCCGGCACCGGTCTTCAATAGAGGAACATCGGCTTGCCGAGGACGTGACGCACCTTGGGCAGGTAGGTCTCGGCGTCGTACAGCTCGTCGATGTCGACCCGCTTCACTCCCTCCTTGGTGACCCCGATCGGCACATGGGTGTAGGTGCCTCCTCGTAGCGCCACCATCCGCCCATGGCTGTTCTCCACGGCGAGATCAGCCGCCATCACCGCGTAGTTGGTGGCCACCATCAGGTCGAGGGAGTCGGGAGCGCCGGACCGCATCAGATAGGCGACCTGCTGGTAGAGCACCGGCTCGCCGGTCCGCTCCTTGAGCAGCTCCCCGGTGAGCGCACCGATGCCGCCCAGCTTGCGGTGCCCGTAGGCGTCCTCGTCCCCGGCCAGCATCATGTCCCCTTCCTGGAGGCGGGCCCCTTCGGAGATTGTCATCATGGCGTAGTGCGACGGGTTGGACGCCCTGTCGGTGTGCAGCAGCTCGGCCAGTCGGTCGATGTCGAATGGCACCTCGGAGATGATCGCCCGGTCGACGCCGGAGAGATACGCCGTCACCAGCGAGGTCTCGCCGCTGTACCTGCCGAACAACTCGACCACCGCGATCCGCTCATGCGAGCCGGCGGCGGTGCGCAGACTGTGGATGAACTGGACCCCCCGGCTGACCGCGGTGGAGAACCCGATGCAGTAGTCGGTGCCATGCACGTCGTTGTCCATGGTCTTGGGGATGGCTATGACCGGCACCCCCTCCTCGTGGAGACGCAGACCGTAAGAGAGGGTGTCGTCGCCGCCGATGGGGATGAGCACGTCGATCCCGCGGTCCTCGAGCACTCGGAGCACGTGGGCCGTCGCGTCGATGAACCCGCTCTCGCCCGGTTCGAGACTGAGGAATTCGGGAAGCTCGGCCGGCCTCATCTTGGCCGGGTTGGTCCGGGAGGTGTGGAGGAACGTCCCGCCGGTGCGGTCGATGGTGCGGACCAGCCCGGGGTCCAGGGTGACCAGGGAATCCCCGCTCGCATCGGGGTCGTCCGGGTTGTAGTAGGCGAGCCCTCCCCACCCGCGTCTGATCCCGACGACCTGATGCCCCTCCTCTGCCACCCGATTCACCACCGCCTTGATGCAGGCGTTGAGCCCGGGGACATCGCCGCCCCCGGTCAGGATTCCGATGCGCATCTCTTCCTTTCACCTCGAGATCGATTCCACATATTGGCTCATCTCCCCCCGACTAGCCGACCAACGCCCTGGTCGAGTAGAAGAAGATGGCGCCCACCCCGAGCACTCCCCAGAGATTGCGCCGGAAGAGGATGGCACCCGCCACGCCGCCGAGGGCAGCCGCCAACGTAGGGGTGATGGCCGGTTCCCCCGACGGCGCCGCCAACCCCGATGTGGCGATGACGACGAACAGGGCCAACGGGAACACCTCGAGGAATCGCCCCAGGGGACCTTCCGGCACCTGCTTGGGACGAACCAGGAAGGCGAGTCGGGTGGCGTAGGTGATGGCGGCGACCGCCAACACCAAACCGAGGTCACTCACCGAAGCCGATCCCGACCAGTGACGCCAGGGTGGCGGCGCCGGTGATCTGCCAGGCGGGAGGCAGCACCAAGGTGGCGAGCAATGCCGCCGCCACCGCCGATGCGGCCACGACCCAGTCACGCCGCCTCTGGATCATCGGGGCGGCCAGGCCGAGGAAGAGAAGGGGGAGCATCACGCCAACTCCTACCGCCTCCGGGTCGATCGAGCCGCCGAACCAGGCGCCGATCACCGTGCCCGCCACCCAGCCGGAGTACAACATCAGGTCGGCGGCCGACTTGTAGGCGACGATGTCATCGACACCGGCTGCGACTGCGCGGACGGACAGCCCGAAGGTCTCGTCGACCAGGACCCACGCCAGTCTCAGCCGGCGTGCCAGCGGCTGGGGCCCGATCACGGCGGCCAACGTCGCCGACATGGGAAGGTGGCGCAAGCCGAGACCGGTGGCGGCGAGCAGAATCGGCACCGCGCCTCCGGAGAGGAGCCCGATCATGGTGAACTGGGCGGCGCCGGACACGATCAGCACCGAGGAGACGGTGGCCAGCCAGGGCGAGAAGCCGGCGTCCACGGCGAGAACGCCGAAGGCAAGGCCAAAGGCGCCGACCGCGAACAGGATCACGACCGAGTCACGGAGACCCTTGCGAAACGACGCACTGTCGAGCATCGGACGACGGTACTGTGTGAGGCAGGACCGACTGAATTGGCCCGGGCAACCGTCAGCCGGTCATGAGACCCGCGGTGCGATCAGGGAAAGGTGCGTGGCACCCGCTGGACGTTGATCCAGCGCAGCTCGGTGAACTCGTCGATGGCCGCCTGTCCGCCGAACCGGCCCTAGCCGCTGCCCTTGACCCCGCCGAACGGCGCCTGCGGCTCGTCGTTGACCGTCTGGTCCCCGATGTGGACCATCCCGGTCTCGAGACGCATGGCCATGTCGAGAGCCTGGGTGAAGTCATTGGTCAGGATGCCCGCAGACAACCCGTAGACCGAGTTGTTGGCCACCGCCAGCGCCTCCTCCCGGTCCTCGACCACGACGATCGGCGCCACCGGCCCGAATGTCTGCTCCTTGAACAGCCGCATCTCCGGGGTGACATCGGTCACCACGGTGGGGTCGTAGACCAAGTTGTCGAACCGGCCCCCGGTGACCAGGGTGCCACCCTGGGCAACCGCCTCCTCGACGTGGGAGTGGACCTTGTCCACGGCGCGTCTGTTGATCAGCGGGCCGATTGCGGTAGCCGGGTTGGTGGGATCGCCCTTGGGGAGGGCCTCGGCCCGCGCCTTGAGCTTCTCGGTGAACTCGGCCGCGATCGCCTTCTCGATGATGATCCGCTCGGTCGACATGCAGATCTCCCCTTGATGGAGAAAGGCGCCCCAGGTGGCCGCGTCCACCGCATAGTCGACGTCGGCATCACCCAGGATGATCAATGGGTCCTTTCCCCCCAGCTCGAGCACGGCCCGCTTGAGGTGCCGTCCCGCCTTCTCGGCGATCATCCGCCCCACCTCGGTGGAGCCGGTGAAGGAGACCCGCCTCACCGCGGGATGCGAGATCATCTCGTCACCCGCCTCCTCGGCGGCCTCGCGAGTGGTCGGCACCACGTTGAGCACCCCGGGTGGCAGCCCCGCCTCCTCGAAGATCTCGGCCAACAGGAGGCCACCGGTCACGGGAGCCTCCTCGGATGGCTTGAGCACCGCGGTGTTGCCATAGGCGATGGGAAGGGTGAACGACCTGCTGCCCAGGATGTAGGGGACGTTGAACGGGGCGAAACAGGCGACCACCCCGGCCGGCTGGCGCATCGCCATGAAGAACGAGTTGGCATGGTCTGCGGGGATGATCTCGCCCTTCACGTCGTACGCCGCCGACGCGGCCATGCGGTACAGACCGGGGACGAAGCCCATCTGGAACATCGAGATGCCGATGGTGCCCCCCACTTCTTCCATCATCGCCTTGACCAGCTCGTCCTGACGGCTCTCCATCACGTCGGCCGCTTTGAGGAAGATCGTGCGCTTGGCCGCCGGTGGGGTGGCCGCCCACTCCGGGAAGGCGGCATGGGCGGCCTCCACGGCGCGTCTCGCATCCTCGGCCCCGCCTGCGGCAACATTGGCGTAGACCTCGCCCGTATAGGGGTTCATGTCCTCGAACGTCTCGCCTCCGGAAGCGTCCAGCCACTTCCCGTCGACGAACATCTTGTAGCTCTTGGCGGCCATCGTGTTCCTCCTTGGGACCGGACCCGTCCGAGCCTACGTGAAAGCCGGTCGTGCCCGCCCGGGCGCCCATCGGGTGGCCTGACCGGCGCTCAGTCGTAGACCCCGGCCAGGAAGGCCCTCCCTTCGGCAACGACACAGAGGAAGGCGCCCACCGAGGTGACCAGCTGGTAGCGATCGGCGTCCTGCTCCCCGGCCCACCATCGTCCACTGAGCCGCCATGGACCGCTCCAGGTGAGCACCGGTTCCCACCGTGTGCCCAGACGAACCCGGGCCGGCATCCCGTCGTCCCATTCCACCTCGAGCGGTTGGAGCCGGGGCGGGACCAAGGCCGGGCTGGGGGCGGGAGTCGCCCCAGGCCATGGCGCCGACACCTCCCGCTCCAGGTCGACCGTCGGCTCCCCCCAGCGGGACCAGGCCACTCGCTCCTGGGGCATCCGCCCTCCCTGGGCCCGCCCCTGGAGGACCCGGTCCGGGCCGAGCAAGGCTTGCGCCCTGGCCAGGGCACGTTCCGCCTCGATCCGCGAGGTCTCGTCCTGGAGCAGACCGAGCTGTCTTCCCTGATCGGACAGGTCGGCGGGTGCGATGCGGATCCGTGAGATCCCTCCCCGGATCCCACCCGACTCGATCCATGCCCGCAACTGCCACCACACCCGGTCGGACAGCGCCTTCTCGGTGAACGGGTCCGCCGAGCGCCATATCCGCTCCCTGGGCTCCCCGGCCGCGGACTCGGCCATGATCGACACCCGGTGCGGTGCCGCCCCGGAGGCTCTCAACCCTCTCAACATCCTCTCGGCCAGTGCCCGTGCCGCGAAGGCCGCCGCTTCGATGCTCTCCAGGGGCTCGTCGAACACGGCATCGACCGCGAGGTCGGGTGGGATCTGGCGCGGGTCGACGTAGCGATCCTCGCCGCTGGCGAGACGATGGGCCAGCAAACCATGGTTCCCGAACCGGGTGGCGAGGGCATCACGGGGAAGACGGGCAAGTTCCCCCAACGTGGACACCCCGAGCCAACGGAAGGTGTCGATCAACTCGTCGGCATCGAGGCTCTCCCTGAGCGCGGTCATGTCGAGCCGGGAGAGGAATCCGATGGTGTCGCTCACGATCAGGGGATGCCCCACCCTGGTGGTGGCGGCAGCCCAACGGGCGGCAAACGGCCCGTCGGCGACACCGACCAGTGCCTGCCCGCCCCGGGTGTGTCCCGCCATCCTGTCCAACTCTTCGGCCACCAGGCGAGCCAGTTCCTCCTCTCCCCCATAGAAGCGAACCGCCCCGGCGATGGGGACGAAGACCAGACCGGGCGAGACCACCTCCACCCGTGGGATCAGACTCTCCATCCTCGCCACCACCGGCTCGAAGCGACGAGCCTCCTCCCCCTGGTCACGGAGGAGGACGGTGGCGAAGGGGGCGAGGGCTTCGGCTTCACGACGGGGCATGCCCATGCTCACCCCGGCCGCGATCACGTCCTCCGTGGCCGCCCTGACCCGATCGTCGACGATCAGCAACGGGTCAGCCGGCGACGCGTCGGGTCTCCCCAACGACCACGTCGGAAACCACGCGCACAATGTCCGAGCCTTCATCCTCGACCTCGAATCGACGAGTTACCCCGTAAGCCCCCTTCCCCGATGCCTCCAGCACCAGACGTCGCCTCCCCAACCTGCCATGACCCTGATCCGCCCCCTCCCAGGTGACCCCGAGGCCCCTCAAGCGGAGATGGGCCACACCCGAGGGAAGACCCTGGCCCATGGGGCGCATCGCCACCTCCACCTTTCTCGCCCGGGCAAGTGCGGCGAGACGGCGAAGGTCCTGGTCCCGTATCCCGGGCGGCACCTCGGCGTAGACGGCTCGCACCCCTTCGAGAAGGGCAGCTGCCACCTTGGGCCAGATCCCCGGCTGGTCACAACGAACGATGACCAGGCTCTCCGGGATCACCCCGACCTCCCAGGCAGCCTCGGGCGAGATCCAACCCCTGGTATCGAGTGCGACGACAGGGGCCAACTGCGATGACTGAGCGAGGAGACGGAGACCGAGACGGGTCAACCCGGTGCCGGGGACACCGAGCAGCTCGGTGATACGACCGGGACGGAGACGCAAGAACCCCTCCTCTCGCCCCTCCAGGTCGAGGCGGGGGGTGGCGATGACCTCTTCGATGCCCAAGCTGACTCCACGGTTGGGCAATCCATCATATCGAACATATGTTCGAGAACAAGCCGTAAGCCTCAAGCCGTAAGCCAGAACCCGGCGCCTCTGGCCTAAGACCTAGGGCTTAGGGCTTAGGGCTCCTCCAGCTCCTCGATGGTCTTGGGCCAGTCGTCCTTGAGCAGACGGGACAAGGAGCGGTCGGCGAGCAGCTTGCCTTCGGTCTGACAAGTGGCGCAGTAGTTGGTCTCGTTGTCGGCGTAGACGATCCGCTGCACCCTGGAGCCGCATCGGGGACAGGGCTGGCCGTATTTCCCGTGCACCGCCATGTCGTCGCGAAAGGCAGTCACCTTGATGGGCCACCCCTCCCCCACCTCGTCACGCAGACGCTGAGTCCACAATTGGAGCGAATCGACAACTGCCCGATGCAACCGCTTCACCTCGGCCTCGGTGAGCTGTCCCGTCCGCTTCACCGGCGAGAGCCGGGCTTCCCACAGGATCTCGTCGGAGTAGGCGTTGCCGATCCCGGAGAAGATGCGGGGGTCGGTCAAAGCCCGCTTCAGGGTGCGGTTCTCCCTGGTCAGGGCGGCGCCGAACCCGGTGACCCCGACATCGAGCGGCTCGATGCCGCCGCGGTCGAGGACGCTCACCCCTTCGATTCCCCGGGTGATCCAGATCCCCGCCCGTTTCTTGGTCCCCTGTTCGGTGAGGATCAACGAGCCCGGGTCGAAGTCGACGGCGGCGAGACCGACCTTCTTGGGGATGGCCTTGCCCGGCACCTCCCAGCGGAGACGACCGGCGACCATGAGATGGATGACCAGGAAAAGGTCGGTCTCGAGACCGAACACGATCCGCTTGCCCACCCGCCGCAGCGATTCGACCTTGTGGCCAACCGGTGCATCGTACGATGGATCGTAGGTTCGCAACACAGATGGTGAGGCGATCCGCACCCCTCGCACCGTCTCACCGAGGACACGTCTCTCCAGGGCCTCGAGGTAGACCATGATGTCGGGCAGTTCCGGCACAGCCGGAAGTTACCCACCGGGATGGTCTAATCCGCTTCCCCCAGGAAGCCGCCGAAGAGCACGGCCAGACCGATCACCGCGCCCCCGGCTATGAACCCGTAGGCGATGAGAAAGTCCGGTCCCGGTGCGGAGCGTTGGGCGGCATTGCCGAACACGATCACCAGTGCAACCACCGAGACTATGGCCAGGGCCCTCGCCCCGCGGGCCCGGATGGCGAGGAGGGATGCGGACACGAGCACCGAGAGCCCCCCGCCGGCGAACGCCGACCAGTAGTGGCCCGCTGCGCTCAACCCGGAGGCGACCGATCGCTCGGTCAGGGCCGGGTCGCCGCGCAACAGCAGGCTGCCCGCGATCACCAGCACTCCGCCCACGGCCAGGGCGATGGCCGAGAGGTAGGACCTGGGTGCCACGGGGATCGGATCCGGCCAGGGCAGGTCCTTCTTGCGTCGCGAGGCGGCAACCCGTCTTGCCATCCGTGGCGACGCCGTCTGCATACCCAGCTCGCGAGCGAGCCCCACGTCGTTCTCGGTCCTGAGGACGAACTCCTCGCCCTCGGCCCAGATGGCAAATCCGTCGTATAGCGACTTGATGCCGAAGGAGCCGACCTCCCAATCCCCGATCAATCCGGAGCCCGAGACGAGGCTGAGCCGTGACTGGTCGGCCAGGACCTCCACCTCGATCCCCGGGCCCCGCTCACCGCGCATGAGCACGATCCCACGCGTCTCCACCGCCAATCCCTGCCTCCCCTGGCCAACAACGGCGTGCACAAGTCTATGGCGCCCGGGGAAAGACACCAGATGGCAAAAGGACGGGCTTTCGCCCGTCCTCTCGCACCAGGATCTGGAGAGTCACTTCTCGCTGATCTCTTCGAACACCTCGTCGAAGCTCTGCGCCGCCCGGCGACGATCGCCTCCGGTCTCGGTCTTCGGAGCCTCGATCGCTGCGCTGCTGTCACGGTCGCCGCGGGCTCGGTCACGACCGCCACGATCACCGCGGTCCCGATCCCGGCCGCCACGGTCACCGCGGTCCCGATCCCGGCCGCCACGATCACCGCGGTCCCGATCCCGGCCACCACGATCACCGCTGTCCTGTCGCGGCGTCTCCGGTCCGGGCAGGGTGGCCCCCTCCAAGGGATCGACCAGCTCCAGGCTGACCTTGCCCCGATCGATCTCGCGCACCCTGACCTTCAGCTCCTGACCGTCGGTGAGATAGTCCTCGACTCGCTCCACCCGCTTCGAGCCGTCGAGACGTGAGATGTGGAGCAGACCGTCGCGTCCGGGGAGGATGTTGACGAAGGCGCCGAACTTGGTGATGTTGACCACCTTGCCTTCGTACTCCGCCCCCAACTCCACCTCGGGGGGGAAGGCGATCTGCATCACCCTCTCCTTGGCGGCGGCGAGAACCGAACCGTCGTTGGAGGCGATCCTGACGATGCCCTTGCCGTCGGTCTCCTCGATCTCCAGCTTGGCCCCGGTCAGCTCTTCCAACTCGCGGATGACGGCTCCCTTGGGACCGATCACCTCGCCGATCTTGTCCTTGGGGATCTCGATCGACTCGATGCGCGGGGCGAACTCGTTCATCTCCGCTCGTGGCTCGGAGATGACTGCATTCATCTTGTCCAGGATGAAGAGGCGGGCCACCCGGGCCTGATCGAGAGCGGTGGTCAGCACGTCGGCGGGAAGACCCACCAGCTTGGTGTCGAGCTGGAGGGCAGTGATCACCTCGCTGGTGCCCGCCACCTTGAAGTCCATGTCGCCGATGGCGTCCTCGGCTCC
>DATHUL010000148.1:0-10675 GCA_035462285.1 Acidimicrobiia bacterium | reverse complement strand
CCTGACCCGAACCCTGGCGGCCCAGGTCCTGGTCGACTGGCTGGCCACCGACCCGACGGGGAGCGGTGACCCGGATCACTTGATCATCGGGGACCTCAACGCCTACGACAAGGAGGACCCGATCGACGCCCTGGTCGCCGGCGCCGACGACACGCCGGGGACCGGTGACGACTACTCCGACCTGCTCCATGTCTTCGAAGGCGAGACCGCCTACACCTACCTGTTCGACGGCCAGCTCGGGTACCTGGACTACGCCCTGGCCAGCCAATCATTGCTGGGGCAGGTGAGCGGTGCGACTGCGTGGCACATCAATGCCGACGAGCCCGACATCATCGACTACGACACCACCTTCAAGATGGCGGCCCAGGACGCCCTCTACGCTCCGGATCAGTACCGATCCTCGGACCACGATGCTGTCATAGTCGGTCTCCGTCTCGACCGGGAGCCGCCCAGGGTCAAGGCAGACCTCGACCGGATCAGCGCCCGTCACGACCGGGGGTGGTTCCGGGTGGAGTACTCCTGCAAGGACCGGATCGACAGACACCCGGAATGTGTGGCAGAGCTGAACGGGATCCCCGTGCACAACGGTCAGAAGGTCTATCTGATCGAATCCTCGGGGACGTCCTGGGCCCTGAAGAAGGGGCGAGCCCTCTACCTCAAGGACGACAGCTTCGTCCTGACCGTGACCGGGACCGATGACAGTGGCAACTCGGCCAGCGAAAGCGCCGAGCCCAGTTTCCGCTCCCGGGGCCATCACTGGCGGGGGCGTTAGGCGCCGAGGTCGGGACGGTCGGCAACACCGACCGTCCCGATTCCGGCATTCACCGAGCTGAGACCGATCTGGGCCCGGTGTGCCTGACCGCGGTGACGTGCTGTCCCCCTGGCAATCGCTCGTGCCGGCCGGGCCTGGTAAGCGACGACATGAGAAGGGCGCCGAGGGAGACCAGGGCGGCGGTCGACGCGAGCAGCGTCAGCACCCACGGCCAGACCGACACCGCAACGACCGGGCGCTCCGGGCCCTGGAGCTCGACCTGGGCGCGAGGCGGGCTCGGCTCCAGGACCACGTCTTCGACCGGCGCCGTCGCCGCGGCCTGTGAATCCTCGGCGGGCCGGGCCGGGGGCTGCGCATAGATGGTGAGCCGACTCCGGTGTGACGTGTAGCCATAGGCGAACATCATGTCGGTCTCGGACTCGGTGGAGACGACGATCCTGACCCCCAGATAGCGCCTTTCCTCGAAACGATGGTCGACCTCGGGAAGGTCGATCACGGCTTCGCCCCAGGTGGCGCCGCCACCGCTGTCGATGCTGGCCTGACCAGAGGTGATCTGGTCGCAGTTGGTCCCCGATGAGTCGCAGTCGAGGAGGAAGGCGGTGAAGACCCCGAGCTTGCCGGACTCGAAACGGTCGGCGGCACCCCAGACCCTGAGTGTGGGGTAGCCGGTGAGCCTTTGCCCGCCCGCTTCGAGCTGCCAGTGCTGGAACTTCGCCTCGTCTTCCTCTCTCAAACCAAGCTCCGACCGCTCGAGGAGGAGGCCCGGCTTCACATCGCGGCCCTTGTCGTAATTCGGCATCTCGCCGCCGAGCGGATTGAGCAGCAGCGTGCCGACCGGCACCCCTTCCGGCCCCAGGTAGTAGTTCTCCTGCTCGGCGGCCACGGCGGCCAGCGGGGCGACGACCACCAGGGTGAGAACGAGGAACACGCTCCAGATGGTTCCGGTCCGTGGCACCTCTCAACCAACTCCGGCCTGGAGCCGAACCCGATCCGGGTGCCAGTCGTTTGCCGTGGCGCCCGATGGGAGCCGAACCGAGAAATGGGTCCAACTCGGATCGCGTTTGTAGGTGATCTGCCCACCGATCAGCTCACCGAGAGCGCTGGCCACTGCCAGCCCCGAGCCGTCCCGGCCGGCGGTCCGGGCCATCTCTGCGAGATCGACGTAGCGGGCAAAGACACGGTTGCCCAGCTCCTCGGGCAGCCCGGGGCCGTCATCGGAGACCGTGAGACGAACTTCGTCACCCTCGACAGCGGCCCAGATCGCCACCCTCTCCCCGCCATGCCTGATGGCATTGCCGACCAGGACATGCAGGATCTGGCGCAACAGCTGGGGATCGGTCCTGACCACGATGTCGGGAACCGCCACTTTCAGATCGGCCCCCACGTCCTGATAGTCGACAGCCACGACCAGAGCCTCGGCGCGGAGCCGGCATCGCTCAGGATGAGGGACCAGCTCATGCGCCACCGCGGCCAAGAACTGCCCGGTTGCCCGATTGGCCACCGACTCCAGCTGCAGAGCCGTCTCGAACTCGACTTCTCGCTCCAGGAGTCGGGTGCGAGCCCCAAGCCAGAACAACACCATGACCGTGGCGGGCACGACCAGGTTGACCGCCACCTGAAGGGTGCGGGCAGCGCCGAACACCCTCGACAGGGCGATGCCGAGCGCGACGGTCCCGATGAGGGAGCCCATGATCACCGCCGCCTTGTGGCCGGCCATGACCCGCTGGATGCTCCCACGTAGCGCGATCACCCTTCTCTTATCGGCCGATCACGTGAGGTCTATAGCCGTCTCCTCCTTGCCACCCCGGCGTCTCCCAGACCGGTTTCCCGCCACCGTCTCGCTCTTCGCCGGAGCCGAAGAGCGAGACCCAACTACCATCTCCGGCCTTGGCCGCCGAGGGAGCATTTCTGAGGGGCAGCGCCGACCGCCCCTGGCAAGGGAGCGTGGCCGGATGAGCCGCTGGGGGGACAAGATCGCCACCGAGCTCAGGGACCGTCTCAGCTCGGTTCTGGTGGCGACCGCCCTCGCCGCCCTGATCGTCCTCGGTGTGCTCGCCGTCCTCATCGTCACGGTGCGAGGAGCTCAGACCACACACTCCACCGCCTCGATGGCGGTTTCGGTGGCAAGGATCGCCGACGAGGCGATCACCGCCATCGCCGCGCTACAGCAGGAACGCGCCTTGGCCGCCACCCTGGATCACAACGCCCTGGCCGAGCACCACGGCCGGTTCGACGAAGCGATCGCGGCGACCGATCAGGCCATGCAAGACCTCAGAGTCGCCTGGTCGCGCAACCGTTCCCAGGTTCCGGACACGGCAACACCACCGATCAGCGACCTACTCGCCGCCGAAGTCTCCCTGGCCGATTTCCGAGAGGCGGCCCTGGGCCCGAGCGGTGAGTCAACCTACCCCCTCTATGGGGAGATGGTGGCGCGTGCCGTCGCCGCGACCAGCGAGTTGGTGAAGCTGGGGACGGATCCGTTGACGGTCACCGACCGCGCCTTGATCGTGGTCCTGCTCGATGTCACCGAGAGCCTCAGCGGGCAGCGCTATCTGATTCAGGAGGCCATGGCTGCAGGCGGGCCGATGTCGGAGGAGTTGGTCTTGCAGGTGGAGGTCCTGGTGGCCAACACCAACGCGGGGTTGCTCGAAGCCCGCTCCCTGGCAGACGGGGACACCGAGGAGGACGTGGAGGAGATCAGGACCGGGGAGCATGCCCGAGCGATGACCGATCTATTGGAAGCGGTCGTCACCGGGCCCGACGCCTATTCATCGTCCACACTCGAACAGTGGTTCGAGACGTCCTCGGCCAGGATCGAGCTGGTCGACGTCTTGATCCCGGTGATCCACGATGGAGTGGCCGCCGAGGCGAGCGAGGACCTGGATCGGGCCGGGCGGGCGCTGTGGACCCGGTCGATACTGCTCGGGGCGCTCTTCGTCCTCTCCATTCTGGTCGCGGTCAACGCAGTCTTTGCCACCAGGGAACGTGGCAAGGCACTGGCCGAGTACGAGCAGTTGACCGACGGCCTCCGCCAGTGGTTCGTGGCTGCGGCATTCCCCGAATCCGAGAACGTCGAGATCGCGGCTCGGTACGTCCCGGCGTCGATCCGGACCATGTCGGGTGGGGACTGGTACGACGTATACGAGGTCGGGGAAGCGTTGGCGGTGGTCATCGGCGATGTCGCCGGGCACGGGGCCGAAGCCACCGCCCAGATGGCGCAGATCCGGAACATCCTGCGTGGCCAGTCCACCGCCCGCACCCTGGACCCGGCGGCACAGGTCGACTTGCTGAGCACCACGATCTCCGATTCCGGGATCCTGGCCACGCTCACCTACGGGCTGCTCGACGTCTCCACCGGAGAGTTCGTCTACACCCGAGCAGGGCACATCCCCCTGCTGATTCGCTCCGGCACCGGTGAGGTGCGAATCGAGGAGGAGGCCTCGGGACCCCCCGTCGGCGGCGGTGTCGACCTGGCGCGGGAGACGACGATCACACGGCTCCATCCCGGTGACGTCCTCATCCTGATCACCGACGGGCTGGTCGAGGGAGTGGATCGGGACATCGACATCGCCCTGGACGAGATCGCCAAGGCCCTGACCGAGGCAGGCCCCGGCTCGGAAGCCCTGTTGGACCGGCTCTTCGACATGAACCAGGACGACCCGATCGACGACGCCGCCGCTCTTCTCATCACCTGGAAACCGTAGGAGATCAGGCCTCGTCGGGGTTGAGCCTGGCGCGAAGTGTGCCCAAGGCACGGGAGATGAGCCGCGATACCTGCATCTGCGACACACCCACCACTTCGGCGATGTCGGACTGGGTCATGTCCTCGAAGAATCGGAGGAAGAGGACCTCTTGCTCCTTTGCATCCAGATCGGAGATCAAAGGCTCGATGGTGTGCCAAATGTCGGCGAGGTCGTACTGCTCATCGTCGCTGCCCAGCACCCGGAGCAGGCTCGTCTCGTCGTCTTCCGATATCGGGGCGTCCACCGACTTGGCGTTGTAGGCGAGGGCGGCCTCCATCGCATCCTCGACCTCCTCGACCGGTCGACCCAGCTCCTCGGCAAGCTCGGCCGCGTCCGGCACCCGTCCCAGACGCTGGGACATCTCGGCTACGGCGCGGTTCATCTCGACCATGGTGTCGCTGAGAGAGCGGGGTACTCGCACCGACCAGGTCGAATCGCGGAGATAGCGCTTCAGTGTCCCGATGATCGTCTTGCGGGCATAGGTGGTGAACTTCACGCCATAGTTCAGGTCGAATCGATCGATGGCGTTGACCAGAGCGATCGACGCGGCCTGGCCCACGTCGTCGGCATGGGCACCGCCGCGTCGGTAGCGATTGGCCACCGAGGCGGCCCAGCCCTCGTATCGGGAGTAGATCTCGTCGCGGGCATCGCGATCGGACGGCACCAGGGCGAACAGCTCTTCGTCGCTGAGATGGGACAGCGTGTGCCGCCGCACCATCTCCAGCTCGAACCATGTCGCCCCCTCTTCCTGGCCCCAACCGTCGGACAGTCGATCGAGAAGCTTGGTGACTATCGGGTCGGCCTGATCGACAACCCCGGTCGTGTGGGTGGTGACTCGAACCCTGCGACCGATCTCCTCGACGCGGACCGTGAGCGTGATGTCCTCGTCGTACATCAGGGTCACCACCTCGCTCGCCAGCAGGGCTGCGTCGACCGAGCGTACGGCCGGGGCATCGGTGACGAGGGCCCTCACCACGCGTCGGGCTATGAACGAAGCCCGCGGCCCGCTGGGCAGTTGGACCTCGGCTACCAGTGTCGCCTGCGGTCCGGTGACGGGTGGCTTGGTGCTCACCGGGGATGCCGCCCTGGCCGGTTCATCGGTCCTGGCCCGGTCACTCGTCGATGGTGCTGCTGATGGAAAAGGCGTCGCTGACCCCGGTCAGCTCGAGCAGCCGCACCACCGCGCCCTCTCCCACCACCAGTCTGAGGTCGCCTCCCGACTCCTCGAGCCGAGACCGCTGGTTGAGCAGAACCTTGAGGCCGGCCGAGTCCATGAACTCGACCCGACGTAGATCGAGCACGACGGTTTGACCCGTGAAACCCGAGAGGGCCGACTCCACCTTCGGAGCCGAGGCGAGATCGATCTCACCGGTGACGACGATGACGTCATGAGACCCAATTCGGGTCGTCTCCAGGACAAGCTGTGGTCCTAGCCCCATCGCCCTTTCCTTCTCATCACCCATTTCGTGCTGGGTTGCCGCCCACTGTGTGCCGGTCACGCCGACCCCATCTCGAACCAGGCCGTGACTTCGGTGCCGTCCGAGTCGACTCCCCATCCGTCGGCAATCTTCTCGACAATCGCAAGCCCCCGACTCGCCCCGGCATCCCGGGACAGAGGCGGCGACTGGTGCGGGTCGAAGAGTACCCCCACATGGCGGACTGTAAGTCGAATCCCGTTTCTCTCCGGCCTCATCGTGATGGTGAGCTCCTCACCCGGGCCGATCCCGCCGTGAAGCACCGCGTTGTTGACCAACTCGGTGACGGCCAGGAGGGCGTCGTCGAGCCTGGGATGCTCCTGCATCCAGTCGGAGACGGCGCGCCGGGCGATGGCGCCGGCGCCCCGATGGGCGGGGATGGTCAGTTGGCTGATGGCGTCGTTCCTCGGGCTCGTTCTCATCACATCCTCACTCCTCGTTGTCGACCCGAGGTCCGGAGGGTCGGTGCAATTCGAGCTGACTTCAGTGGCGCAGGGCCTCGATCAACTCCTTCTTGCTCATGCCGGAACGGCCCTCGACACCGACCTCCCGGGCCTTGGCGTACAGCTCGTCCCTGGTCCAGTCCTCGTACGAGCCCGACCCACCACGGGGGCCCATCTCATCCGGAGGGGTATTGGCGATCCGCGCCGCTTTCCCCTTGCTCATACCCTGATCACGCAGGGCCTCGTATCTCTCGTCGTCCTTGATCGAGGATCCATGATCTTTGGCCACGATTCACCTCGTATGGTTGATTAGGGGAGGCTTACCCGGGAAAGCGTTTGGCTACACCGCACGACGAAGAGGAGCGCAAATGGGAAAAGCAGACAGCCAGGGTGAGGTCGACGATCAGTTCAGGGCGATACTTGAAGGTCTGCGCACCACCCTTCCCGGGGTGCAGGTGCTGTTCGCCTTCCTCCTCGTCCTCCCTCTGCAGGCGTCGTTCGCCCAGATACGCGACCTGGAGCGGTTTGCCTATTACGTGGCCTTCTTCGGCTCGGCGATGGCATCTGTGCTCCTGATCGCCCCCAGTGCCCACCAGCGGCTGCGCGCCCCGATCACGGGCGTCGAGCGACGGTCGACCACACATCTCCGGATCACGATCGCCCTCACCATCGTCGGCACGGTGATCTTTGCGGTCTCCCTCGCCGCCGCAGTCTTCCTCATCTCCATGCTGACCCTCACCGACAGCGTCGCCGTGGCGGCAACCGGGGCCGTGGCGTTGGTGATCGGCTGGTCCTGGTTCTACGTCCCCCTGGTCACATTCCAGAGGACCTGACCGAAACGACCCAACGCGGCCCGACGTGCCCCGGGCCAATTCCTCGGCACCTCGGTTTCGCCACCCCGCATGACCGGGTATGGACGGGCTGGCAGCAACAGAGGAGGTCATTCAATGAGCTACCAGACACGCACAGGCCGCGGCGACCCGGTGAGGGCCGAGTCTGATCTGTCCCCCTTCCGTCGCAGGTTCGGCGGGGGCGACATAGTCGCTTCGTTGCTGGGAATGCTGACCGCACTCGGGGCGATCGTGCTCCTCGGCGCCCTGTTCGCGGCAGGAGCGGCCAATGTCGACCTGCAGATGAACCTTCTCAACCAGGAAGGAGCATTGGACGAGGTCGAGGTGGTCGGAGCGGTGGTCGCCGCCGCCGTGATCTTCGTCTCGTTCCTGCTGGGAGGGATCGCGGCAGGGCGGATAGCACGCTACGACGGTGGCATGAACGGAGTCGGAGCCGCTTTGTGGTTCCTCCTGCTCCTGGCGGTGTTCGCCGCCCTCGGGGCCTGGGTGGGCGAGGAGTACAACGCCTTCGCAGCCGCCGATCTGCCCAACTGGGTGGCCCAGATCGATGTCGACGAGGTGACGACCGCCGCCATCGTCCTGTCCATCCTGTCGATCCTGCTCATGTTCGCCGGGGGGTACCTCGGCGGGCGGATCGGTGAGTCCTATCACCGTCGGGTCGACGCCGCCATCGTCGACGAGACGGTGCGATGACTCCCAGGCCCCAGCCCACGGTCTGGACTATTCCCTCAGGAGGTGAGCGATGTACATAAGTATCGGAGGATTGATCCTCCTGATCCTCATTCTCATCCTGATCTTCTGATCGGATGACCAATCCATCCTCCCAGGAGAGACATGAGGGAGCCGGCGAGTCACGCCGGCTCCCTCTTGCCGATCTCGGGATTCAGGCCAGAGAGGCCTGGAGCGTGATCGGGACGTTCCCTTTCAGGGCCTGGGAAACAGGGCAGTTCTCCTTGGCGTCTTCGGCGAGATCGGCGAACTGTTCGGCGCTGATCCCTTCGACGGCGCCACGCACGCTCAACGCCATCGCGGTTATCCCCTCACCCGGCACGAAAGTGGCGGTGGCCTCGGTGTCGAGCGTGATCGAGGTCGCCCCGGCCTTGCCGAGACGAGCCGAGAACGCCATCGAGTAGCAGGCGGCATGGGCCGCCGCGATCAGCTCTTCGGGGCTGGTGAGCCCGCCATGCTCCTCTGAGCGGGCCTTCCAGGTCACCTGCATAGGGGCGGCCGCCCCGCTGTCGAGAGCGGTGGTGCCCGAGCCGGTGGCGAGGTCGCCCTCCCAATGGGCACGACCGGTGCTGTCAAGAGCCATGTGACGTCCTTTCGCTGGGGATGCGGAGCCTAATCCTGGCCGCCGCGGCGTCGATTGCCCCGGGTGGGAGCGCCATCGGCGTGGCGGGACATGGAAAGCCAGCTGCGACCGATACCATTGCCGAGTGCCCACCCTTCCCATTCGGAACGTCGCGCTCGTCGCCCATGTTGATCACGGGAAGACCACGTTGGTCGACTCGATGCTCAATGCGGCCGGCGTCTTCACCGCCCACGAGGAGCGTGTCGATCGGGTCATGGACTCGACCGACCAGGAGCGAGAGCGCGGGATCACCATCCTGGCCAAGGCGGCATCGATCATTTGGGGCGACACCAAGATCAATCTGGTCGACACCCCGGGCCATGCCGACTTCGGGGGGGAGGTCGAGCGGGCACTGGCCATGGTGGACGGGATCCTGCTCCTGGTCGACGCCGCCGACGGGCCCATGCCCCAGACGAGATACGTGCTGAGCAAGGCCCTGGAGAGACATCTGCCCGCGGTCGTGGTGATCAACAAGGTCGACCGTCCCGACGCCCGCCCCGAGCAGGTGGCGGACCAGATCTACCAGCTCTTTTTCGACCTCGACGCCCACGACCACCACATCGAGTTCCCGATCGTCTCCACCGTCGCCCGCCTGGGCCGGGCCGTCCCCGGAATCGGGATCCCCGAGGAGGACGACGGCCTGGCGCCGTTGCTCGACACGATCGTTGAGACGATCCCGGCGCCGACCGGCGACCCGTCGGCGCCGCTCCCTGCTCTGGTCACCAACCTCGACGCCTCGGACTATCTGGGGCGTCTCGCCATCGGGCGGGTGTTCGAGGGGACGATGAGACGTGGGGAGACCGTGGCCCTCTGCCAAAGCGATGCCGAGGATGCCCCGCTGAAGCGACGACTCACCCAACTGCTCGGCTTCGCCGGTCTCGCCCGCGTCGAGACCGAGGAGGTCGGAGCAGGCGATCTGTTCATCGTCGCCGGTTTCCCCGAGGTCGAGATCGGCGACACCCTGGCCGACCCGACCAACCCGATCCCGCTCACCCGGCTCTCGGTCGACGAGCCGGTGCTCAAGATGACCTTCGGGGTGAACACCTCCCCCCTCTCCGGTCGCGACGGGCGATTCCTCACCTCTCGACAGATCCAGGACCGTCTGGAACGGGAGATCCTGGGCAACGTCTCCATCCGCCTCGGGCCCACCTCGTCACCCGAGATCGTCGAGGTGGCGGGCCGCGGTGAGCTCCAGCTCGCCGTCCTGATCGAGTCGATGCGCCGGGAGGGCTTCGAGCTCCAGGTGAGCCGACCGGAGGTGATCATCAAGGAGATCGAGGGCAAGCCCCACGAGCCTGTGGAGCGGGCCGTGGTCGACGTCCCCGACGAGTACGTCGGCGCGGTCACCCAGGCGGCCGCCCCGCGCAAAGGCTCCATCGCCGAGCTGGTGCCCGGCGACCCGGGCCGGACCATCGTCACCGTCGTGGCCCCGGCCCGCGGGCTCATCGGGTTTCGCTCGCAACTGATGTCCGCGACCAGGGGAACAGCCCTGATCCATCAACACCATGAGGGTTGGATGCCTTGGGTGGGCGAGCTTCCCCAGCGAAGCGGCGGGGCGATGATCTCGGATCGCTCCGGGACCAGCACCGGATTCGCCCTGGACAACCTGCAGAAACGCGGCGACTTGTTCATCGGGATCGGGGAGCAGGTCTACGAGGGAATGGTCATCGGCGAGGCGTCGCGGCCCGAGGAGATGGTGGTCAACCCGACACGCCCCAAGCAGCTCACCAACATCAGGACCCACGCCTCCGACGAGGCGGTCAATCTCAGGCCACCCCGGCAGATGACCCTGGAGACGGCCATCGAGTGGATCGCCGAGGACGAGCTGGTAGAGGTCACCCCGAGCGCGATCCGGGTCCGTAAGCGTCATCTCAAAGAGCCGGATCGCAGACGGCAGGGGAAGAAGTCGCCCGAGCCGGTCAGCACCGGCTGACCGACCGCCCGGCCCGCTCTCGGTGCCGGTTCCCCGAGCACCACCTAGCGGGTGTCGGCCGCTCCGAACCAGGTCGCCATCGCCCGGGGCAGCTCCGGGTCATCGAG